>DATANL010000083.1:0-25028 GCA_036266295.1 Pyrinomonadaceae bacterium
CCACCGCCGGTGGGTGCGCCGGCGACCTTCGTTGAATTTCCCAGCACTGGTGCTTATCGAGTCTTTCATTTCCATGTCGACTTTGTGACGCCCGCTAATTCGAGTTTCACTCTGTTTGCGAGTCCGGCGGCGGCAGGCTTCTCCCTGTTATGTCCGACCACGCGAAGTTGCGTGCCCCAATCAGGCACGACGAACAGGGTCGATGGCATCGGCGACCGGCTGATGTTTCGCCTGGCGTATCGCAACTTTGGTGATCACGAGGCAGTCGTCGGCAACTACAGCGTCAGTTCGGGAGGGGTGGCCGGCGTTCGCTGGTTTGAACTGCGCAATGTGACCAGTGGTCCGGTTACCAAATTTCAGGAGAGCACTTATCAACCCGACACCATCTGGCGTTGGATGGGTAGCGCTGCGATGGACCAGCAGGGAAATCTGGCGCTTGGTTATAGTGCTTCCAGTTCAGGAATCCATCCCGAGATACGGTATGCGGGTCGTCTGTTTACCGATCCGCTTAACCAGTTGACTCAAGCTGAAGGCACCATATTCGCGGGAGCGGGCAGTCAAACGGGCACGCTCACTCGCTGGGGCGACTACAGCGATCTAACCGTCGATCCGATCGACGACTGCACCTTCTGGTACACGCAGGAATACATACCTGCGAATGGCAGTTTCAACTGGCGCACACGCATCGGTTCGTTCAAGTTCCCGGGTTGTGGCGGCGTGCCAACGCCGACGCCGACACCGACGCCGTCAGGAACACCGACGCCGACACCTACGCCAACGCCGACGCCAACTCCGACACCCACACCGCCACCGGCTGCGCCCAGCAACCTCACGGCGAACGCAGTGTCGCAGACGCAAATCAATTTGGCGTGGAGCGACAACTCGAACAACGAGCAAGGCTTCTCGATCGAGCGTTGTCAGGGCAATGCGTGCACGAACTTCGCGCAGATTGCTCAGGTCGGGGCGAACGTCACGAGCTTCAACAACACCGGACTCTCGCGCAACACGAGGTATCGTTACCGCGTCAGGGCCTTCAATGCCGGCGGCAATTCGGCTTACTCAAATATTGCCGGCGACAGGACGTTGAGGTAATCAACATCGGCAGTTAGAGAAAACGGTCCGCGGGATTTTCCAGCGGGCCGTTTTTCTTTCTCGCCTTGAGCGCAGCGCCGCGAGGCGCAACAATGAGTTAACGGAAATGAAAAACTTCGGAAGAATAATCAGCGTAACTATCGTATTGCTGGCAATCGTTAGTTTTCCTGTGAGCGCAAAACTCAAAAAAAGAACATTGGCGACTGGCGTTTGGGGCGGACAGCACATCAGCTTCGAGGTCTCTGCGAAAGGCGCGAAGATTGAATATGACTGTGCGCATGCGACGATTGATCGAGCGATCGTTGTCGATGGGAAGGGTCACTTCAATGTTTCCGGCAGGCAGTTTCCGGAACGCGGCGGACCGGTGCGGGAGGGCGACCAGCCGAGTTATGCCGTCGTCTTTTCGGGCGAAGTCAAAGGCCAGACGATGACGCTAAACGTCCGGAACAGCTCGACGAGAGAATATCTCGGGACCTTTACGCTGGCGCATGGTGCTCAGCCCGAACTATTCAAATGTAAATAGACGAGCGCCTGGATTGCTCTCCCGAAATACCTTGAACCACGGTATACGATCTAAAGCGCCGTCGTACCTTCCCGAACGATATTGTTTCATAACTTAATTCGCCAGGTCGTCCCGATGATATTCAGGTCGCCGGGGCGCGAACGGCCGTCGTTCTGTCGCATCACGTACGTGTCGAGCGTGAAATGCTTGTTGAAAGTGTGATTGATGCCGACGGCGAAACGATTGCGCACCCAATCGTTCACACTCCAGTCATAAAAGAACTCATCGCTCACCACCCAGACGAATTTCGTTTTGCCGATCTTGAATGGATGTTCGAGCTGTAGCCGGTTGCGATAGCGCCACGAATCGACTTGCGGCTCGCGCCAGCGCCGCTCGAACCAGTTGCGGGTATTGAAAGTGAATTTACCGAGCGGCACGCGCAGGTTTGCGCCGACGGTCCCGCGCTCTTCTCGTTCATGTCGGCCGTTGGGCGGCCGGGCCTCACGATGAAAATATAGAGTCTGCAGCGAAACGTATTTTGTCAGCGCGCAATTAAATCGAATTCCCCAACGCTCATCGACCGGTTTCGTAAGGTCATCGCCAAGTCGCAGCGTGCCGATGACTACGAACTCAGTTTTTTTATTGAGCGGAATTGTGAATTGGACATCGTTCCAACTCTGCGTGTCGCTCTTGGGAACGACGCGCGTTTGACCCGTTGCGTGCGCGGTGCACAACAAAATTAGGCCCACGAAGAGCGCCCCGATTTTCATGAGTGTTTACCTTTGTCTGGCCAGCGTGTAATTAGGCAGCACACTGAACGATGTGAGTCCGATGGCCACGCGATCGCCCGTCTTGTAACGCGTCGCGTTCGCTTCAGGCTTGGGTCGCGTAGCCATGATAGGAACTCCGGTCATTCGTTGAGGGGTGTTGATGGTGACTTCATAAAGCGCATCGGTATCGCCTTTTCGATGAGTGAGATCGAGACGGACCGTGAGCCTTTGGTAAGCGCCGACAAAATTTACTTCTTCGATCACGCCGTTGGTGAGCCGGCGGCATCCTTCGGGCAGGTTCGCATCCTGGCTGATGCAAACATCCTCCGGGCGAAAGACCAGCTTCACTGATTGACCGTCGCGAAATCTTTGCGTCTCGGTTTCGGCCGGCAGCCTCGCAGTCCCGATCTCAACAAAGCCGCTCGTCGCCACGCCCAGCAGAAGGTTCGCCGCGCCGAGAAACATGGCGACATATTCAGTTGCCGGATGATTGTAAACGTCATCGGGCGTGCCGATCTGTTCGAGCTTGCCTTCGTTCAGCACGGCGATGCGATCGCCGAGCTCCAGCGCTTCTTCCTGATCGTGGGTAATGAAAATCGCCGGCACCTTGACCTGCCGCAGGAGCCCTCGTATTTCACGCCGCAAGTGCACGCGCGTCTGCGCATCGAGCGCGCCGAAGGGTTCATCGAACAGCAGGACCTGCGGTTTATAAGCGAGCGTCCGCGCGATGGCGACGCGTTGCTGCTGGCCGCCCGAAAGCTGCCAGGGATATTTCTTGCGATGTTGTTCGAGCTGCACCAGCTTGATGAGATTATCGACTGTCTCACGTCGTTCTTTGCGCGGGAGGCGACGAATCTTCAGGCCGTAGGCGATATTTTTTTCGACCGTCATGCGCGGGAACAGGGCATACGATTGAAAAATGACGCCGACGCCGCGCTCGCGGGCAGGCAAATCGGTAACGTCCTGGCCGTGCAGTATTACGTAACCGCTGTCCGGCTGTTCGAGGCCGGCGATGATCCTGAGGATGGTGGTCTTACCGCTGCCCGAGGCGCCGAGCAGCACCAGCGATTCGCCTTCAGACACGTCAAAGCTGATGTCTTCGAGCACAGAGGTTTTCTTGAAGCGCTTGCTGATGTGGCGCACGCTGGCCGCGATGCCCGAAGACGTTTCGCGTTCAGGCACCCACGACACATGCAGGTCGCCTGACTCTCTGGCCAATTTGGTTTTCGCCATCATGCTTCCTGCGTTTCGAACTCCAGCCAGTCGCGCGCAAAGAACAGCACGCTGAAAATTACGAATGAAAGCAACGCGAGCACGATGGCGATCGCATTCGCGGCTTCAATCTGTCCTTCATTGAATTTAGCAAAGATGTAAAGCGGTGCGGTCTGCGTGCGCCCGGCGAGATTTCCTGACACCAGAATGGTCGAGCCGAATTCGCCTACGGCGCGGGCGAACGTCAGCAGCGCGCCGGAAACGATCGCGCCGCGCAGACTCGGCAGCGTGACGTGCCAGAATGTTTGCCAGCGAGTCGCGCCAATAGTCGCGGACGCTTCTTCGAGTGAACGGCTCATTGTGTCGAATACCGGTTTGATCACGCCGAACGCCAGCGGAAACGTGACGAAGATATTCGCCAGAATGATCGCGTATGGCGTGAACATGATTTGCTGATTCTCGGAAAAGTAACGGCCAATCATGCCGTATTTGCCCCACAACAGGAGCAACGCGAAGCCGGCCACCGCGGTGGGAATCGCCGTCGGTAAAGAGATCGTGACGATCACCGCGTTGCGTCCCCAAAAATCGTAACGTGAAAGAACGTAGGCGGCGAATAGGCCGAAGACCACGTTGAAGGCCGTCGCCCAAACGCTGGTGACGATTGAAAGCTTTAAGGCAAACACCGCTTCCGGCGCGACCAGCGATGAGAAAAATGCCCGGGCGCCATTTCCGAATCCGTAGACGAAGATCGAAAGCAGCGGCAACAGCACCAGCGGCAGCATGATGCCGAGCATCATGCCGATGCTAATCGGACGCGCCACATCAAAGCCGCGAACGTGTCTGATCGATCTGATCCTCATCTCGAAACCGCGCCGTTACACCGGCAAATCATTTTCTCTTCTGCACCTGGTCCCGGAAGATGCCTTCAATAATTTCCGGGTACGCGCGGCCCCAGCCGCCCAGCAACGGATCGTTGACCGTAAACGGATACTTGATGGTTGCGAGTTCCTTGTTTTCCTGATTCAGCGCCTCGTTGGTGACTGAGCGGAAATGGAATTTCACAAACGCGCGTTGTGCTTCTTCGCTCCAGAGGTATTGCATGAAAGCATCGATGACCGGGCGGTCGACCGCCGAAACATTTCGATCTACGACCACTGCCGGATGCTCGCTGAAGATGGTCGCCTCCGGAATCACAATCTCAGCATCTGCGTTGGCGTTAGCTTGCTTCATCATGAGCGCATCCAGTTCGTAGGTTATCAACGCGTCGCCGTTGCCGAGCTCGAAGGTGGTGCGCGCCTCACGCGCCGAAGCCGGCGTGGAAATTACGTTGCGCCATATCGCCTGCAGCATCTGCAACGCGCGCGCGCGATCTTCCCCGCCCGACGATTGTTTTGACTTCACCAGTTCTGATCCATACATCGCCAGAATCGACCATTGGGCACCGCCGGAACTGCCGGGATCAGGATGAATTAATCTGACGCCGGGCTTGGCGAGATCGCTGAAGTCATGAATGCCCTTCGGGTTTCCCTTGCGCACCAGAATCACAAAAGGAGTTTTGTTGACGATGCCCTGTTGCGGCAGCAGATGCCAATCAGAAGTGACAAAGCCGCCCTGCTTCAGCCGGTCAGCATCGCGCTCGATCGAGAGAATCGCGACCTGCGCTTTAACGCCCTGGAGAATTTGGTTGGTCACCGTCTCAGAGCCGGCAAACGACGACGTGAAATGAATGTCGATGTTGTGTTCACGTTTAGCCTTGGCCGCGAACGCCGGATAAATCGCTTTCTCGAGCGGCTCTTTCATGATCGAAAAGCCGTAGAGCGTGATGTTGACTCCGCCGGCGCCGCCTTCGGACAACGGCTTGGGCAGACAACCGCCGATGGCCGCGAGCGTGAGCAGCAAGCCAATGAATACAGTGGCGCGAATTCGATTGATGGTTCTGCGGTTAGGCACCGGCAAAGAGACCTCCGTTGAGAACTGACTACAGCCCGGGGGAAACGATTTTCGCTAAAGGGGTTGATTAAGCTGATCCGTTAATAACATATTTCGCGATTTAGCGGAATATCCCTCGGCCACAAATGTTCTCATGATTTTGTTGCCTTGATTATGGGCCAATCGCCCCGTACGATGACTGTCGCTGTTTTTGGAGGTTCGGCTCTTGTTCGGGAAATGGATGCGCGCGCGAGAAATTGCGCACACCAAAAAGGATGACAATCGGATTGTGCGGCCGTTTCAGTGGGGGCTGGAATTTATCAGCGACCGCGTCAATGGCGACGATCCGCGCAAACTATTTCGCGCTCACTCTGAGCGCGCGATGGCGGACAGCGACGCGTTCTATTCACTGTCGCAAATAGACGATTATCATCTCACCGGCGATCAATTGGTCTGGACGAGCGCCATCAAGACTCCATCGCCTGAGAACAACGTTGTCCGCGCGCGTCTGTTCACGCCGCGCAAGGAGCGAAAAAATAAGCCGCGCGCCGCCGTGGTGGTCCTGCCGCAATGGAATGCTCAGCCGGACAGTCACGTCGAAGCCTGCCGCATCTTCAACGGGCTGGGAATGGCGGCGTTGCGACTCACGCTGCCTTATCACGAAAAAAGGCGTCCGCCCGATCTCGAGCGCGCCGAGCACCTGGTGAGTTCAAATGTCGGCCGCACAATTCAATCGATGCGACAGGCAGTGCTCGACACGCGCGCGGCTGTGCGCTGGCTGAAGCAACAAGGCTACGAACGCATCGGAATCCTGGGGACGAGCATCGGGTCGTGCACTGCGTTTCTCGCGTTTGCTCATGACGAAGACATTAACGTCGGGACTTTCAATCACGTCTCAGGTTATTTTGCGGATGTGGTTTGGAAGGGCATCTCGACTCACCATGTGAAGGAAAGTCTTGAACCGCACGTGACGTTGGATGAGTTGCGCGAGTTTTGGAATCCGATCAGCCCGATGCCGTTCATTCCGCGTTTGCTCGAGATGAAGCGGCGGCCCATGCGCTTCATTGCTGCGCGTTACGATCTGACATTTCCGGTGGAGATGTCGAAAGAAGTGATCGCCAAAATCAAATCGCTGGGCATCGATCTCGATGTTGTCTGGCTGTCATGTGGACATTACACGACGGCGGAAATGCCCTGGAAAGCGATTGACGCGTGGAAGATCGCGACGTTCATGCGCAAGCATCTCTGAGCCGGCGAGTAAGCGGCGCGCTCGAGTGGACTGCGGCCTGACTTGTCGAATGATCGCATTTTTATTTTGATTTGTTCCGGCGATTCACGTGCGCACAACCGACCAACTCCTCGATACTCTCGAAACTGCCAAGCGCGACTTTGATCTGCCGCAGGCGAAGATCAACGCACTGCTCTCTCGATTAGAAAAAGCACAGATTGGTGACGCTGCTGGCCTGATCCGTTTGCATGAATCGCTGCTCTTCATGCGTGCCTATCCGCGGGGGCGGGCCCACCTCAAACGAGTTGAAAGGATGCTGAAGAATTTCGGCACACTCGTCGCTGAACTTGTCGAAAACGATTTGGATCTCTCGGCCATCGACGATCCCGAGGTTTCAGGAATCGCCGGCGGATCGGTCACCAGCAACTTCAGTTATGCAATCGTTCGTTGGTTGGTGGAAAAATTTCCCGCTCAGCTTTCGATCGACTGGGATTGGTTTGAAGAAGAGGATCGATTCGGCGCGACGACGGCTCGATTTATGCCATTGCTCGAGGACGACGCGATGGTCGAAGCGCATGTGCCGTATCGCGAATGGGTGCGTGCGGCGAAAGGGCGTCGACGGGAACTCAACTGGCTGGTTAGCCGGTTTGAGTCGTTGCCGCTGCCGGAAAAAGCGAAGGCCAATCTTTATGACAGCCTGAAACTGCACGTGACGTGGACGTATGGGTTGCGCTCGTCGCGAACCGGGCTGCGCATCGCCAGTGCGAAACCGTTCATGCACAACTCGCCTTTGATCGCGCGCCGCGACATTTCACTTACGGAAGAGCTTTCGTCAGGGCCGATTCCGATCGAAACCGTCTCGCCCTCTCAAGGCGAAAAGATTATCGACGTCGCTCGCGAAACATCGGCGGTCCGATACCGGGAGCTACACGGTTTCACTTTCGGCGATGCTCGTCGCGTAATCAAGGCTGACATTGGCCGCGGCACGGTGGTCTATGTCGTGGGTGTGCCACCGCCGAATCGTCTGCCGTTGCGCGCATATCACGCGGCAATGATGTTCAAGAACGGCGTGCCGGTCGGCTATTTCGAAGGCTTGTCGATTTGCGAACGCATGGAAAGCGGTTTCAATCTCTACTACACCTTTCGCGACGGCGAAACCGCCTGGCTTTACGCGCGCATTCTGCGCCTCATGCGTCAGCTCCTGGGCGTCAGTGTTTTTTCGATCGACCCTTACCAGGTTGGCCACGAGAACGAGGAAGGAATTGAATCGGGCGCGTTCTGGTTTTATCGCAAGCTTGGCTTTCGTCCGGTAAAGCCCGAGCTGATGAAGCTGACGGAACGCGAGGAAGCGCGGGCCGCGAAAGGTTCCGGCTACCGGACCTCAGCCGCAACTTTACGGAAACTCGCTGCGGGCCACATGTTGTTCGAGCTGTCGCCGCAGAAAGCGCGAGGTTGCTGGGACGATTTCGAAGTTCGCAACCTCGGTCTGGCCGTGCAGCGAAGGATGGCCGAGAAATATGAAAGCGACGGCGAAGAAATCCGAAATCAATCTGCGCAGGCTGTCACGCGCGCGCTGAGAATCAACACCAGAGATTGGAATGAGGAGGAACTGTCGGCTCTCCGGAACCTGTCGTTGGTACTCGCGTCGGGCCGGGATCTGAATTCCTGGCCGGCAGAGCAAAAGGAACTCGCGGCCCGCGTGATTCGCGCCAAGGCCGGCCGTGACGAAGCGCTTTATCTCAAACTAATGCAAAAACACGCCGCGTTTCGCGACGTGTTAATGAGACTCGGTTGTCGGTAACAGCTAGATTGGGGCTACGTCGAGCGCGCGATTGAAAGGCTTATACAACTCGTTGTAATGCCGAATTGAAAGCTCGAGCGCGTCCGGGAACTGATCGAGGTCCGATGGATTCACCACCATGTTGACGTTTTGCAGAAAGGACGCGTGCAGGTCCATAGTCCGAACACCTGAAGTCAGATAGACGAGAAAAAGCCGTCGCCGTTCGGAAGGCCGCAACAAACGCACCTCGCGCGTGATGAACGCGACGCCTTGCTCAACCGGATCGAAGTTCGCATCCAACACGATCACATCCATCTTTTCTTCGCGCATCCGTCCCAGCCCTTCGACCGTCGTAGCTGCTACGAACACATCGTATTCGTTATTGGCCAGCGATTCGGCGATCGTTTCTCGATACGCAGGGCTCGCGCAAACCAGGGCCTTGCGCCGGTCCCATTTCGGACGCTTGTGGTTCGCCCCGTCGGGATGCGGTGTGTGCTGAAGCGCAGCCGCGAGCAGTTTCGCAATACTCGCCAAATCACCGATCGGTTCGTCTGCAGTCACCGCGATGTTGTTTTCGGCTCGCGGCCTGAATCGCGGCGCGGCCGTGGGTGGTTCAAACCGCGTCGGAGAATCAGATACGTTGGCTGCCGGCATCTCTTCGGACGGCGCAGTCATTTCACCCACAGCGACCGGCGAATGATTGACGCTGGTCTGACATTTGGGACAACGGACCGAGAACGGGCGTGACGGCGCCTTCGCGTCATCGAGTTGTAAACGGGCGCTGCATTGTGGACAAACGAGAAGCATGTCAGTAATCGAGTAAGAACTATTCGGTGAGACTGAAACCAACGGGCAACTGAGAAGCTTGATTGGCGACGACACTTGCTTCGGCGCGCATGTAGTCTTCTCCGGAAGTCAGGCCTTTGAGCGATAGCAGCAGGTTGTTCTGGTTGGTCGCAAACGCCAAACCATCTTCGCGGGTGATGATGTTGCGCTCGATGAAATCTCTAATAACGGTGTCGAAGTCCTGCATGCCATCGAGCTTTCCATCGCGCATCGCGTCGAGCAGCGACTTGCCTTCGGCTTCGCCATTCTCGATGTATTCACGCGTGCGCGGAGTTGATTGCAGAATTTCCACCGCGGCGATTCGTCCACGCATGTCGGCGCGCGGAATCAATCGTTGCGAAATGATGTAACGAAATGTCTGCGCCAGGCGGGTGCGGATTACCGGCTCTTCGTTCTTTGGATAGAGACCAATAATGCGATCGACGGTCTTGGACGCATCGATCGTGTGCAGGGTCGAAAGCACCAGATGGCCGGTCTCGGCGGCTTCGAGCGCAATCTCGGTGGTTTCGAAGTCTCGCATCTCACCAATCAGGATCACCTTTGGCGCCTGGCGCAACGCTGCCCGCAGGGCCGAGGGAAAATCCTTCGTGTCATGTCCGACTTCGCGTTGATTGATGGTCGAGTTCTTGTGCACGTGGAGATACTCGATGGGGTCTTCGATCGCGACCACGTGGTAATGCTTCGTCTCGTTGATGATGTCGATGACTGCTGCCAGCGTCGAACTTTTGCCCGAGCCGGTGGGACCGGTGATCAAGACCAATCCGTTCCGGAGTTCGGCTATGTCCGATAGTTGCCGCGGCAGATTCAACGACCCGAGTGAAGGTATGTCGGTGGGAATCACGCGCATGACAATCGAGTACACCCCGCGCTGCTGGAAGATGTTGCAGCGGAATCGGGCGCGCGAGGGAAGTGAGTAACTGAGGTCCGCCGTGCCCGTCTTCACCAATTTATCAGCCGCTTCAGGGTTCTCCTGCAACAGGGTCATGGCGATGATCTCTGTCTGATAAGGCGTGAGCTTTTGCATGCCCAGAGGCTGCACGGGCGTGAGCTTGCCGTTGATTTCAACCTGCGGCAATTGACCGACAGAGAAATTAAGGTCGCTGATCTTGTCAGAGACCAGCAGCATGCGTTCGATAATCGGTGGCAGATCGAAGAAGCTCATTGGATCAGGCGTGGGATCAAGGACAACTTGAATCGCGAAGCGCCGGAGTGAGACCGGCGCACTCATTCTGACGGATCGCGCGAACAAAACGCAAGCAAAAAATGTTTAGCCACGTTGGCCAGTTGCAGATTCAAGCATTTTCCGAAGATTTGTGGCGATGTCCCGAGGTGTCGAGAGGATTTCTGAGATAATGGCGGCCGAATCAGCGCCGGCCGCGAAGACGTCGGCCAGGTTTGACTGGCGGATTCCACCGATAGCTACGAGGGGCAGATCGCCCGCGAGCGCTTTTGCCGCCTGGAGTTGATTGAGGCCCGCGACCGGATCGGGATTTTTCTTGGTCCCCGTTGAGAACACGGGCCCGAACGCCAGGTAGTCAATCGGGAGATCCAAAGCTTGGCTCACTTGATCGAGGTTGTGCGTCGAGTATCCGATGATCGCGTGAGGCCCGAGAAGTTGTCGGGCCGCCTTCACCGGCAGATCAGTCTGTCCTAAATGAACTCCGGATGCTCCGAGCGCCAGCATGATGTCGACGCGGTCATTGATGATTATCTTAGCGCCGGCAGTTTGCGCCAGACGCAGCGCCGCCGAAGCGTCGGCAGAAAAGTCGCGCGGTGAATTATTCTTTTCGCGCAACTGGATCACACTGGCGCCGCCGCTCAAGAGGTGAGCCACTTGTTCGGCGTGAGTTAACGACGAGATCGCAGCGTCTGTGATCGGGTATATTTTAGGAAGTTGAAACGGCACGTCGCAAATGATGGATCACCTTAACGAACAATCCAAACCTGAGCACCAAGGCGAACCGGCGGAGGCCGACGAGCAACCACGGTCTTACTATTACGATGACGCGACGAATTACGAGATCTATCGCGATGACGAAGATGATGACGACGAGTCGTCGCGGTCATCAAAAAATAATAATAAAGACTAGCGCCGAGCTGTTTGGAGTTGTCGCAGCGCTTCATAGAGTGCGATTGATACCGCGTTGGCGAGATTCAAGCTGCGCACATTTGGGTTGAGCATCGGAATTGTCAGGCAGCGATCCCAATTCGCTTTCAAGAGTGGTTCGGGCAAACCTCTCGTCTCAGGGCCAAACACAAGACAATCGTCTCTCTCAAATTTGTAATCCCAGACTGAGCATTCGCCCTTGGTTGAGAAGTAAAGCATTCGCGCGTGCGGTTGCGATGCTTGTAATTTCTCCAGGTCACGATGCCGAGTGATTGAGACCTCATCCCAGTAATCCAATCCAGCGCGCCGCACGGCGCGGTCATCCATACGAAACCCCGTCACGCCGACAATATGCAGCGGGGTCCTGGTCGCCGCGCAGAGTCGGGCAATATTCCCAGTATTCTGCGGAATTTCCGGCTCGACGAGGGCAACGCTGAACATCAGCGAGAGCATACACGAACGATTGAGAAAGTGTGATGAGTGATGTGAGAACGTCGAGAGGGAAAAACTCGTGAGGACAAAATAATAGGAACGGCGGGCTCGAAGCTTTCGCCGTTCCTTTAAAGGGCCTTCAAGGCCTCATAGGATGTGCGCCACTTGAACGTGGTCGTTGTTTCCTGCTTGAACGAGCTATCTCTTCTTAGCGGCTTTCTTGCCGCCCTTTTTGGAACCGCCCTTTTTCGCGGCCTTCTTCTTAGTTGCCATATTGGTAGTTCTCCTTCTTCGTTTCAGGTTAATGACCACAAGATAATGTACTTCGATGTGTCTTGTGGTCTAGAGAGAACGGCGCACAACATCTTGCTATATAAACCTTAATTAGATCGTTGTCAACAATTTATTACTGCGAGCGAAAATTTTTCTGAGCGTGATCGTGAGTCGAGATCGTTTTTGATCGGAGTATGAGCGTCGGTGAATTGCCGAAATCGATCGGTGTGATCGATCAATTGGAGATCGCAGCAGACGCTATTTGAATAGTGGAGTGAAGACCCAGCCGTCGTGATGATCGATTCCGTAATAAGTCATCACCGAGTTGCGTTGGCTGCGACTCGTGACCCCGAGGAATGGACCAGACGAGTCCGCGGAATCGTCTTCGCCTCCGCGGCCGGTGCTGCTCGATTTAGTGTCGAGCACATTCAACATTTGCGGAATCACCGACGCGAGTCGTTGCATGTCTCCGCGGGGTGTGGGTGGCGTGCCGCCAGAGTAGACGGTCAGATCTTTTACGAAGGCGCTGACGCTGTCAGAGGTTGGGCCAATCAACTTCCATTCGCCGGAACTCGAAAGCGGATCATGCGCGGCTTCGCTGCGAAGAATCTGAAGTTTCTTGGTGCCTCTGGGAATGCCCTCGAGCAAATCATCGATCGTATTCGGCAGGGAATTTACGCCTTGCGCACCGCGGTAGCGGTAGTAGGCGCGAATGGCGTCGGCGACCTGTTCCCCCCGAAAAATGGCCTCTTTTTCGCGTTCTCGCTGTCCTTGCTGGCGCACATTTTCAGCTGCGCCGAGCGCAAACAGGGCCAGCAGGCTCATCACCAGCAGCAGCGAGACCAGCGCGTATCCACGCTCGCTGACATCCACGCATGAATCAGAATCAGGACGCATAATTATGGCAATGGCTCGTCATCGACGGTTCGGGCAGGTGGACGATAAGGCCCGCCCGAGGCTTGATCCGTCGAAAAGAAAATCCTATGCGTGATCTTCAAAGTGATATCAATCAACTTCACTTCCTTGTCCGAGATGCTTACCACCTTGAAGCGGTTGCCGACGGGATCGCCACGCTGCACGTTCAGGAATTCTTTGTTGCTCTTGTCCTGCAGCACGGCGGTGTCGTTGAAGCGCGGCTTGCCAATCAACCCGACGTACGCGTAATTCGGCACCGGCGCCGGCGTTACATTAATCGATAACAAATTCGAGTAGAGCTTTCGATCTGGCGTGCGAACTTCGACCTGCCGCGTACCGGGATTCATGATCACGTTCGCCGGCACCGTAGTGAACACTTGTTGCGCGCTGATGAACCGGGTCGGCAAATCGCGGCCGTCAACAAAAACGTGAACTGCCGGCGTGAACTTGTCGCCATTGACCTGCAAAGAAAAATCGGCAGGCGTGCCCGCATACACGTTCGAAGGTGAAAGTGACGAGGCGATGAGCGGCGGCGGCGGAGTTGGACTTGGCAGCGGCGCAGTCGGCAGTGGTTTGGGTGTTGGCGATGGCGGAATGTAAAAAGCGAAGATGTTGCGACTCGCTTCCGACACGGCCGGCATCGTTCCGGGGTAGACGACCTTTTGACAGTATGAACAATTCGCGTCCGCCACCGTCTCGTCGATGACTGGAATTCCAGTCGGCGGTCGTGGCGTTGGAGAAGTCTGTGCGATCCGATTGGAGTTATTTGCCGGCGTGGATGATCCTCCAAAGAAGACGTAACCGAGCACGATGAGCGCGCCCAAACCTAACGCCGCCGCCGCGATCATCTTTTTCTTCTCGTTAGGATTGTTGGGATCGGACAGCTTCATAATCAATTTGTCGGCGCTTGTCTCGCTTCCGGTCGCTGAAAATAGGTCGCCAGGTCCAATCGCAGGCTGACCAGTCCACCCCGGCCGCCGGAAATCTCAGGCACCGCCGGCGTGACGTTGGTCGTCGTGGCCTTCGAGTTCTTCGTGGTTTTCGGTTGTAGTGATTGCGTGGCTGCGAGCGGTTGATCCTGCGTCACACTCGATAACTTTACGCCTTCGAGTTCGATCGCATTAATAATCAGAAACTGCCTGCTGGTTTCGATATCGCGAATGAAGCGGCGAATGTTGGGATACCAACCTTCAACGGTGACTGAGACGGCGATGCCGGGATAGATGCTCTGCCACTTGGCGACGCTCTGCTTCTCGGCGGTGATTCCCGGTTGCGCCTGCGTCTTGGTGCCGAGCACTTCGAGTGGTGAATAACTCGGCCCCGCCGTGTTTCGCAATCCGTTGCTCTTGATGAGATCGTTCAGCACGGTATAGAGCGACATGCGTCCGGAACTCGGCACCGCCAACCAGTTACTTTCGAAGTCGCCAAGGCTGGCATTGATTTGCGCCACTTGTTGACTGGTCGTGTCATCCTCCTGAACTTTGGTGCGCTCGGACTGCACCAGTCCCTGCAAACGTGTGCGTTCGAGTTCGAGAGAAACTCGTCGTGAGTTTGCCGGCAGATAGAAATACAGGTAGGCAAAGACGACGAGCACCGCCAGGAAGGCTGCGCCAATCAGACCGATCAATTCAGGCACTCCGATACTCTGCACGGCGCGGCTGCGGCTTATCTGGGCAAACGAACTCGAGGTCGTTCGCCGCGGGACACCTTGATTGCCGCCAGTGGGTTGCTCCAGGCTCATTGAGTCTTGCCTCCCACTGCGGCAGCAGTGTCGACGGTGCGTTTGGCCCCAGGCTCAATCGCGTAACCGTTCCGGGGTACGTAGTGAACGTTCAGGTCATACTCGGAACTGGTTTCGCCTTTGCCCCGCTGAGGATTCTCAGACACCAGTTCGGCGCGAAAAATTCCCTGCGACTCCATGTTCTCGATCATTTGCGTGACGTTTGACGCAGACTTGCTGGCCACTACCAGATCGAGATCGGCGGCGGGCCGGCCATCCTGGACGCCAACGCCTTTGACCGCGATCTTGGTCACTCTGATTTCGCCGGGCAGTGACGCCTCGAGGTCGGTGAACAATCGCGACCAGGAAAAACCTTTGCGATCGACCAGGCCGTGCGCGTATTTCAATTCACGTTTTTGATCCGCTGTCAGCGCGATCTCGACGGCTTTTTGTTTTCGCAGAAGTGAATCGAGTTCAGTGCGTAATTGGGTGACATCCTTTTGCGTTCCGGAAATACTCCCGTACATTTTGAACGTCGATTGCGCGATATATAACAAGGCGGCGATCGACGAAATCGCGACCAGAGCAGTCACCGTCCATGGCAACACGCGGTTACGAAAGGGTTTGCTGGCGAGGTTGAGTCTGGTGCTCATTACTTCCTACTGACTGTTGAAAAGGATACACGCGGGGCGCGAACCGGCGCAAACGAATCGGCTCGCAGCTCCTCACATTTACACGTTAAGAGATGACTAAGGTTGCGGAAAGAGTTGGATGTAGTCAGGCGCTGGCCGTCATTTCCAGGCGGTCGAGCTTGAGATAGAGGCCCCGGCGCGTTAATCCCAGTTCGCGTGCGGCCCGGGAAATGTTGCCGTTATGCTTGCGCAACGCGGCCGCGATCATGCGACGTTCAACTTCAGCCAGGGCTTCGGCGAGCGTGGTGTTCTGCAAAGGCACAGTCACGCCCGGGCCTTCGGGCGCGAGCGGCGTAAACGAAGCTGGCGCCAGCGGCGGGCTCATGCGGCGCAATTCCGGTGACAAATGTTCGACGTCGATGACGAGGCCGTCTTCAGCTCGAGCGACAAGCCGCTGCACCTCGTTACAAAGTTGGCGCACGTTTCCCGGCCAATCGCCGACCATCAAAAGGTCGTTCGCCGCCGGGGCAATTTGAATGTCCTGGCGTCCGAACTTCGCAGCATAGTGATTAAGGTAATAGGTGACGATCGCCGGAATCTCCGAACGACGTTCGCGCAGCGGCGGCACGCGCAGGCGAATCACATTCAATCGATAATATAAGTCTTCGCGGAAGCGACCCTGGGCTACCATCTCCTCTAAATCGGTGTTCGTCGCCGCGATGATGCGCACGTCGACCCTGGTTGGTCTTTGTTCGCCCAAAGGTTGAATTTCACCTTCTTGCAGGAACCGCAAAAGTTTCGGCTGTACATCGATCGGCAGATCGCCGATTTCATCGAGAAACAACGTGCCGCCGGCGGCGGCGCGAATCACGCCGCCTGAATCTCTCACTGCGCCGGTGAAAGCTCCGCGCCGATAGCCGAACAAGTATCCTTCAGAAAGTTCTTTGGGAACCGCAGTGCAGTTGAAGGGCACGAAGACTTTTTCGCGGCGCGAGGACAGAGCATGGATGGCGCGTGCGACGAGTTCTTTGCCGGTGCCTGATTCGCCGGTGACCAGCACCGTTACGTCGGACGAGCGAATCTTATGCACTTCCTCGACGAGCCGCGTCATGGCCGGACTGGAGTGGATGAAGCCGGGCATCAAACTCGCGCCGGCCACGTCAGATTCATCGGCGCCGTGTGCCGTCGCTCGGGTGCGCTCGCGCAAACCGCAAAGGTCCATTCCCAACTCGACGACTCGCAGCAACGGATTGAGCGACAAGCCTTCGCGGAGTTCGGCGGCGTCGCGTGGTGAGATGGTCAACACTGCGTGGGGTGCATTGTTTGGTTTGAGGGTTATCACCGCTGCATCCATTCGTTCTGCCAGCGATTTAAGTTGGGTCTCTGTCTGCGCGGCGCGAATTGCGCCGGCCAGTTTCGCAGCTTCAGCTTCATTCAAACCGTGACTGACAATCACCCGCTGTTCGTCGAGAATCGCGAGACTCTGGCAGCGCGTCTCCTGACGAATCACCGCAGCCAATTCATGCAGTAACAGTTCGCGCGAGGCTACTGCCTCGGCTAAACGCAGCGTCAGCAGTTGCGCGACTGTTTCGCTGTGTCGCGCTTGCGCGTGGGTAGTTCGGTCGAGCGTCGCTGCCGCCTCTTCGGCACGCGCGAGGTCGAGCCGTGCGCCTAATTCACGGAAGATGTTTGTTGCCCGCGCAAAATGTTCGGCGGCGCTATCAGGTTGCGCAATCGCGTACGCGCGCCCCAGGTCGTAATGCGCGCGGGCGCTGCGATAGCGATCACCCAGCAGATCGAAGATCGAAACGCTGCGGCCGAAATGTTGCGCGGCCGTGCTTGGATCGCCCTTCTGCATCTCAGCCAATCCGTGCAAGCGCTGGGTTTCACCCGCGAGCAACAAATCAGTTTGAGAATCGGTTATTAACTCATCCAGGGCTTGCAACTCGGCGTCGGTCGTATTCGCGAACCCGGACTGCAGCGCTGCCTCGCCGAGCAGCAGACGCGATTCACAGATGGCCTGACGATCGCCGATCAATTCAGCCAGGGTGAGCGCGCTCTTTGCCTGCGTCAGCGCTGATTCAATTTGGTCCATCGCGAGGCAACATCGGCCGAGCGTCCGGTGGGTCTGGCAGCGATACCAGTTGTGGCCTTTTTCAGTGGCCAGCGCGACGGCGCGCTCGAGCAGGTTTCGCGACTCTTTTAAATCGCCGCGCAGCATCAGGAGTTCGCCGAGTGAATCGAGAATCATCGGGTGTTCCGGACCATCTACTGCTTGCGCGATTGAGAGCGCGCGTTCCAGCGCGGCCTGCGCGCGGTCCCACTGACCGATGAGGACAAGATTGATCGCCAGATTGTTGTAGGCTTCGGCGGCGCTGGCCTTGTGATCAGTGCGCTCGTAATAATCGATTGCCTTTTCGAGATAGCGGATGCCGTCCTGCGGCCGCTTCAGGAAATAGCAGGCGCCGGCCATGTTCGAATAAGTGCGACCGAGAAGATAGGTGGCCGGACGATCGCCGACCAGTTGAATCGTCTGATTGAAATTCTGAATCGCCGCTTCGTACTTGCCTTCCTGAATATCGGCGATTGCCAGACCGAAATAGGTCTCGGCCAATCCGCGCCAGTCACCGCTCTGCCGGTAACAATCGAGAGCCTGTCGGGAATAGTCGCGGGCAATCGGATATTCCGTGATGGTGCGATAGACGCGTGCGAGCGCGGTGTAAGCGGCGCCGGAGACTGGGCCGGCGTCAGGCAAATCACGAAGCGCGGCTTTCAATAACGAGATTGCTTTCGGGTGATCGCGATTGTAGTTGTAAGCGAGAGCGATCTGAATCTGCACGCGCGCGCTTAATTCAGCGTCAAGTTGTGCGCGCAGGTCAGCGTCTTCGTACATCGAGATGGCTTCGAGAGACTCGCGAAACTGGCCCTGCATTTCGAGAGCAAGTGACAATGCGAGCCGTGCTTGGGCCAGCAGGGTGCGATGCGTCCTCGCCGCCGACAGCAGCACGTTCAGACGCTTGCGCGCCTCAGTGCTCAGTCCCTGGTCAATTAGATCCCGAATCGCGCTGAGTTCGGTCTCGAGCGATTCCGATGTGCTCGTTCCTCCCGTTGAATTGAGTCGCGCTCGCGCGCCATTCAAATCAACGACAGTCGCACTTCGATTGTCTTTGTCCTTATACAAGCAGGCCTATTCCTTGTCGAGCGACCTCAGGCGCACACCTTTACCCATGAAATGAAGTATCAGTAAACGCCCAATGAAGCGCGCCTTTCACGTCAAATGACCGGGCGGGACAGTCACGTCAGGCGCAGATTACCAGCAGAACCGGGGCACGATACCATAGACAGTCGCTCCGCGTCACTGTCTGATTTCTTACGCGCCTAAAAAGCACAGCAATAAAAAGCGCGAAACTGACAATTGCGGGCAATCGTGTCTTAAAGCGACTTTGTTTGAGGCGTTCAGCGACGTAGAGCGGATCGTCCCTTCGAGCAACCGGCGTGGCCGATCTAAAATCGCCGTAACGACGACTAAACAAATAGCCGTTCTATTCTTGACACCCCTTAATACGGCCCCTATCATGCTTGTTTCCGCGTTGGTCGGAATTGTTGTCTGACGTATGTTCGAGTCTCTTTCCGACAAGCTGAAGCGGACGCTCAAGAACCTCCGCGGCGAAGGCGTCCTGACGAAGGAACACGTCGACGCGGCGCTGCGTGAGATTCGGCTGGCCCTGCTGGAAGCCGACGTTAATTACAAAGTCGCGAAAGATTTCATCGCGTCGGTCAAAGAGAAGGCCGAAGGACAACAGGTTTGGCTCGAGCTGAAGCCATCCGAGCAGGTCGTCAAGATTGTTTTTGAGGAACTGGTCGAACTGCTCGGCGGCACGTCATCGCGACTGGTATTTACAAAATCGAGTCCGAACGTCGTGATGATTGTCGGGCTGCAGGGCTCTGGCAAGACAACTTCGACGGGAAAGATTGCGCGCTGGCTGGCGCAGAACCAGCAACGAAAGCCCTTGTTGCTTTCGACTGACGTTTACCGGCCCGCGGCGCGCGAACAGTTAAAGGTCATCGCCCGGGCGACTGGCCAATCGATCTTTGAAAAGCCTGAAACGAACGATCCGTTGGATCTGACGCGCGGAGCTTTGCAGCACGCGCGCGATACTGGTTATGACACGCTTTTGATCGATACCGCCGGCCGTCTGCACATCGACGATGAGTTGATGGAAGAGCTGGTCCAAATCAAGAGCGAAACGCATCCGGTTGAAATCCTTTTTGTGGCAGATGCGATGACCGGCCAGGACGCGGTGCGATCGGCCGAAGAGTTTCATCGACGCATCGGGATCACCGGCGTCGTGCTGACGAAGATGGATGGCGATGCGCGCGGCGGTGCGGCGCTTTCAATCAAGCAAGTCACCGGGCAACCGGTTAAATTTGTCGGCGTCGGCGAAAAGTACGATGCGCTCGAACCGTTCTATCCTGATCGAGTCGCGCAGCGGATTCTCGGCATGGGTGATGTGCTGTCCCTGATCGAACAGGTCCAGGACAAGATCGATCAATCCGATGCCGAAGCTCAATTTGAGAAGCTGCAGAAGAACCAGTTCACGCTCGACGATTTTCGTTCGCAACTCAGGCAAGTAAAGAAACTCGGTTCTTTCTCAAAAATTCTGAAGCTGTTGCCGGATCAGTTGCTCGGCGGCGTGGGCATGCCCGATCTAACCGACGAGCAGTCAGAGATGATGGAGAAGGAGCTGAAGCGCACCGAAGCCATCATCGATTCGATGACGCGCGAAGAGCGGCTGAATCACATCATCCTGAACGCGAACCGGCGCCGAAGGATCGCGCGCGGTTCCGGCACGACGGTGCAGCAGGTGAACGCGCTCATCAAGCAGTACACCGAAATGCGCAAGATGATGCAGGGGATGTTCAGCGGCGGTGGGCTGCGCGGAAAAATGATGCGGCGGATGATGGGCGCGTCCGGAATGGAAGGCGGCGGCGACCCGATGATGGCCGGCTTGCCGGCTGGATTGCCGGGTTCGTCGCGTAAAAAGAAAAAGAAGAAGAAGCGTCGAAGATAAGTTTTTCTCCCTCTCCCGTTGGGAGAGGGCTGGGGTGAGGGCTTAGCGGGAAATTGTCACTATCCCCTCACCCTAACCCTCTCCCAGAGGTAGAGGAGCAAGAAATTGAAGGAGAACCAACTTGTTAGCAATTAGATTAATGCGAACCGGCGCGAAGAAGCGCCCGTCTTATCGCATCGTAGTTAAGGAAAAGCAGTCCAAACGCGACGGCGCCTATCTCGAAAATCTCGGGACCTACAATCCGACGCGCGAACCGGCCGAGATTAATCTCAAAGCCGACCGCGTGCAGTATTGGATTGGCAAAGGCGCCCAGCCGACTGATACGGTCCGTCGTCTGATCAAACAGGCTGCGAAGAACCAGGCAGCCGCCGAATCGGAAACGGTCGCTGCTTAGCGATCTAATCGTTTAGACGGCGGACTTGTCCGCCGCGCCACGCCGCACAAGTGCGGCTTCTAAACGGAATCGAGGATTACTCACGAATGCGCGAAACGATTGAAATGGTGGTCAAGGCCCTCGTCGACGATGGCGACGCGGTCGACGTCCGCGAGGTTGAGCGCGAAGGCACAACGCGTATCGAAATTCGCGTCGCGCAGCCGGACATGGGCAAGGTCATCGGCAAACAGGGACGCACCGTCCGCGCGCTTCGTTCGCTGGCTTACGCGGCGGGCCTAAAGCAGCATCGCCGCTTTATGCTCGATGTAGTCGAGTAGCGCAAGTTGTTAACTTGCGATGAATGATCAGGAAGATCTAATCGTTGTCGCGCACATCGTTAAAGTGCGCGGGCTGCGCGGCGAAGTGGTTGCGGATCTCCTGACCGATTTTCCGGATCGCTTTGAGCAGTTGTCATCGCTCGTGGCGGTATCGGCAGATGGTTCTCATCGATCTTTGCAAATTGAAGAACAGTGGTTCCACGGTGATCGCCTGGTATTGAAATTCGCCGGCTTCGATCAGATCGAAGCAGCGAAGGAACTGGTCGGATGCGATCTGGCCGTGCCGGCTGATGAACGCGTCGAGCTTCCGGATGACAGCTTCTACGATTGGGAACTAATTGGTTGCCGCGTGGAAACGGTCAGCGGGCAAGCGGTGGGCGAGGTGCGAGAGATCATGCGGCCGGGCGGCGTCGAGTTGCTTTCCGTCGTCGACGCCGACAACCGGGACCGGCTGGTGCCGATGGCTGCCGACATCGTGGTTGAAATCGATAAGGACCAGAAATTAATTCGCATCGATCCGCCCGAGGGTTTATTGGAATTGTGAGATTGGTTCAAGCGGCATGCTTCGCGTCGACATCGTCACAATTTTCTCCGAATACTTTCGCGAAGCGTTTGATTACGGAATTATTCGGCGCGCGCGCGCGGCGCAATTAGTTGAAATCAAGGCGCACGACTTACGGTCGTGGACCTCGGACAAGCATCACATGGTTGACGACCGGCCGTTTGGCGGCGGCGACGGCATGGTGCTCAAACCGGAACCGATCTTTGCAGCCGTGGAATCGTTGACCGGCGCGCGGCGCCGGGAAGAAGTGCCGCCGAAAAAGCGCGTGGTCCTGCTGTCGCCGCAAGGAAGGCAGTTCACGCAAGCATTGGCAGCGGATTTTGCGAAATGCGATCAGCTGGTTTTGATTTGCGGCCGCTATGAAGGCGTCGACGAGCGAGTTTCCGATCTACTGGTCACTGATGAGATTTCCATCGGCGACTACGTTTTGTCGGGTGGGGAACCAGCGGCGCTGGTGGTCGTCGATGCGGTTGTTCGTTTGATACCAGGCGCGCTGGGTAGCGAAACGTCGGCCACTACGGAGTCGTTTTCCGATGGCTTGCTTGATTATCCCCACTACACGCGGCCGCCGGAATTCGCAGGTATGAAAGTGCCGGAGGTTCTCTTGACCGGTCATCATGCGGAGATTGCGCGCTGGCGCAAGCAAGCCGCGGAAGAGAAGACTAAAAGGAACCGGCCAGATCTTTTAAAGGAATGATGTGTTGAGAAGCCTGACCCTGAGCGTAGGCTGGATTGCGAAGGTGGGCCCTCGCCGACGCTCGGGCTTCTGACACGAATTGGAGTTAATCATGAATCGTTTAGACAACGTCGAGAAGACGCAATTAAGAAGTAACATCCCCGATTTCCAACCGGGTGATACGGTGCGCGTGCACGTGCGCATCAAGGAATCAGAAACCAAGGAACGTTTGCAGGCATTTGAAGGCGTCTGCATCGCCCGCAAGCACGGCGGTGCGCGCGAGAGCATCACCGTTCGCAAAACAAGCTTCGGCGTCGGCGTCGAAAGAATTTTTCCGCTGCACGCGACGATCGTTGATCACATCGATGTCGTGAAGAAGGGACATGTGCGCCGCGCGAAGCTTTATTACCTTCGTAACCTGCGTGGCAAAGCCGCCCGTATTCGCGAGCGCGATACACGACAGACCGCGGACATCGCCGGAGCCGCGGCCGTGGGTGGCGGTGGCGAAGCCGCCAAGGGCAAGAAGTAACATGTAGCGCAAGTTGGTAACTTGCGTGTAACGCGACTCGACGCAAGCCGGCAAGCTTGCGCTACATGACATGCGCATCGCCATCGACGCTCATTCAGTTGGCGCCAGGCTCGCCGGGAATGAAACCTACGCAGTCAATCTGATCGAGGCCCTCGCCGAAATCGATCAATCCAATCAATACACGCTCTACGTGACTAAACAGTCGGCGGTGGAGCGGTTTGCGAATCGCTGGCCAAATTTCAAGGTGCAACGGACGCTGCCACATACGCCGCTGGTGCGCATTCCGCTCACGTTGTCGCGCGAGCTGCGTCGCCATCCCGTCGACGTCCTGCACGTTCAATACACCGCGCCGCCTTTCGCCCCGTGCCCGATCGTCGTCACGATTCACGATCTGTCTTTCGAACATCTGCCGGAAACTTTCAACCGGCGCAGCTGGATGCAGCTCCGGCTAACCGTGCGTCACACGGCGCGTCGCGCCGCGCAGATTACGACGCTGTCAGAGTACTCGCGCCAGGACATAACTCAGACCTACGGAATTGATCCCGAACTCATCGCCGTAACGCCCGCGGCTGCGGCACCCATGTTCAAGCGGGTCAACAATGAAACAGAACTGCAAAGGGTCAGAGAAACTTACGGCATCGATGGCGATTACATTTTGTCGCTCTGTTCGATTCAGCCCCGAAAGAATTTGCGGCGACTGATCGAAGCGTTTTCCCTCTTGCGCCGATTGCATCCAGGGGGTAAGCTTCCAACGCTTGTTTTGGCCGGAAAGCGCGGTTGGCTTGAAAACGAAACCATGCAGGCCGCTCAGCTCGATGAATTGAGCGGCAACATTCGCTTCACTGGATACGTCGCCGACGAACAGCTGAACGCCCTCTACAGCGGGGCCATCTGTTTCGTCTATCCGTCGTATTTCGAAGGCTTCGGCTTGCCAATCCTCGAAGCCATGAAATGCGGCACCCCGGTCATTGCAGGCAACCGCACCAGCATTCCCGAAGTTGCGGGCGAAGCAGCTCTTTTATTCGATCCGTTCGACGTGCATTCTTTGGTTGCAGCGCTCCAACGGGTCTTGAATGATAGTGAATATCGAGCGGCGCTGGGCGCGAAGGGATTGCAAAGAGCGAGCGAGTTTAGTTGGCAGACAACCGCGCGGTTGACTTTGGACGCGTATCAAAGAGCAACCGCCCAGCAATTGTGAATCAGTGCCCCCTCGTCTGATTCACCTTTTAGACAATGCGCATCGCAATTCTGGGCACAAGGGGTATTCCCGCAAACTACGGCGGCTTCGAAACCTTCGCTGAACATCTTTCGACACGTTTAGTCGCGCGTGGCCACCAGGTCACTGTTTATTGTCGCGCGCATTACGTGAGTCCGCGTCAGATCGAGTTTCAGGGCGTTCGCCTGAAAGTCCTGCCGACGATCCGCCATAAATATCTCGACACAGTAGTCCATTCATTTTTGTCGGCGCTGCACGCGGCGCCTGGGCGTTACGACGCTGCGCTAATTTGCAATGCCGCGAACGCTCCGTTCGCTACGATCCTGCGCGCTACCGGGACGCCCGTCGCTTTAAACGTCGATGGTCTCGAGCACAAACGTAAGAAATGGAATTGGATCGGCCGACAATACTACTTGCTCGCCGAACGGCTGGCCACGATTCTGCCTACCGAAACCGTCACCGACGCCAAGGTAATCCAGGATTATTACCTGGCTCGCCATCACGCCGAATCGACGATGATCGCCTACGGCGCGGAAGTGGAGCGCCGCATAGATCCATCAGTTCGTCGTTGGCGCGTCGAACCGAACCGTTACGTCCTGTACGTGTCGCGCCTCGAACCTGAAAACAATGCGCACATGGTGATCGAAGCATTCAAACGAGTGCGTACCGCGCACAAGCTTCTCATTGTGGGCGATGCGCCTTACGCGCATGAATACATCAAAGACCTCAAAGAGCGGGCCCGCGGGGACAAACGGATTGTCTTCACGGGTTTCGTGTTCGGACGCGATTATCGAACTCTGCAACAGAACGCCTACTGCTACATA
>DATANL010000084.1:0-9212 GCA_036266295.1 Pyrinomonadaceae bacterium
CCGTGAGGGAGGGTGCAGGGCCCATCCGCGGCACCCTCCCTCACGGTCGGGTTTCTGCCAGAACTTTTTCGGTGTAATCTGCGGATGATTCGTTTGAGACTATGACATTTACTCGCACAGACAATCGGAACGCGGACGAGCTTCGCGCGGTGAAGATCACGCCGAACTTTGTGGCTCACGCCGAAGGGTCGGCGCTCATTGAAATGGGCAACACGCGCGTGATTTGTGCGGCGTCCGTTGAAGACAAATTGCCTTTCCATTTGCGCAGCCAGCGCGTCGAAGGCTGGGTCACCGCGGAGTATGCAATGCTGCCGCGTTCGACTCATACGCGCACGCAACGTGAACTGGGGCGGGGTGGACCATCGGGCCGCACCCATGAGATTCAAAGACTGATTGGCCGGTCGATGCGCGCGATCGTCAATCGCAAGTTGCTCGGCGAACGCACCATCACGCTCGATTGCGATGTGCTGCAAGCCGACGGCGGCACGCGCACGGCGGCGATCACCGGCGCGTACGTCGCGCTGGCGATTGCCTGCAAGCGCTTAATGAAAGAAAAGAAGATCCCGAAGTCTCCGATCGTGAGCGAAGTGGCCGCGATTAGCGTCGGCGTCGTCGAAGGCACGCCGCTGCTTGATCTCAAGTACGACGAAGACTCGCGGGCCGAAGTTGACATGAACATCGTCTGCACGGGCGACGGCCGCTTCATCGAGGTCCAGGGCACCGCCGAGGGCCGGCCATTTACTCGCGAACAGATGGATAATTTGTTGCAGCTTGCGGGGCAGGGAATTGCGCAACTGGTGGTGCTGCAACGCCATGCGATTGAGGCGTCCCAGCGCCAGTCTTGAGACAACATCGAGTCGCTGAACGGCATCTGATACAACGTTTGAGGATATTTTGATGATTAGAGCACTCACCGTCTTCTTCGGGGTGTTATTGATAACGCCGGCCGGACTTACGCACGCGGCGCTTCAGGAATACAGCTACACCAGTCCCAAGGCTGACTTCACGATTGAACTGCCTTCGGGTACCTGGAAGAAAACCGGCGAACCCAACGACGTACATCAACATACTGAATTCATTTACGGTGATCGCAACGATGGCTACTTGCGGATTCGCAAAGAAACGCTGACCGAGGGGACGTCGATCCGTGATTTCGCGCTGCGGGATCAGGATGAGAGGACACGATTTCTGCCGGGTTTCGTCAGCGGCAAAGATGAAACTTTCAACGGGCGGCTCGACGGCGTGATAGTTTCATACGAATTCACTCAAGCCGGCAAGGCCATGAGTGGCCGCAGTTATTATCTTCAGAGTGACGCACACACCGTCTACGTTCTCAGATTTACCGGATTGCGCCAGAAACTCATGATCATTCGCAACCAGACCGATGCCATCGCTCGTAGTTTGAGGGTCAAGTAATTGTGGACGTGCGCCTCTACACTCGGCGCACCCAAAAGATCGTAACCTTTCGCGAGTCTCCCGTAATACCTAATTAGTCTCCCCGCTTTTCGAGACACACGTCAGAACCGTCTGCCTGGCGGACGGCCTTCTTTAATTGCGCACTACCACCCGCTTCGACGCAGGTGGTCCGATGAAAAAGCAGTTCTCCCCAGCACCGTCCGTCCGAATGAGAGGAGCTTGCTATGAAGAGGTGTGGCGCATGTGGCGAGGAGTTTCAAAACCCCTTCAACTTTTGTCCCGTCGATGGCGAAACGCTGATTGAACGCGAAAGCGACGCCATCAACTATTTTCCGGCAATCATCAGCGATGTCTCGCTCGCCCAAAGATTGTTAATTCAACTTTCGTTTTTGATTGAAAGCTTGCGTCTCAGCTGGGCGCAGTTCACCGCAGATCCGATCGCATTCCTCGAGCTTCAGATTACCAAGGCCCGCGAACTCTACCGGGACGCTTCGGCGCGGCCTTATCTAAGAAAGGCGCTGGCCGCGTCGTTGGTGCTGGTTGCGTTAGTCATCGCGAGTGTCGTGATCTTCGACCGGCACGCGGCCAGGCGAACGCAGTTGGGAGACGCAGACGATCTGGGCCAGGCAGCTTTGATCGATTCTCAAATGTTCCCCAACGATGAGCCGAAGTCGGGCTCAGGCATCGGCGCAAACCAGCAAGGTCGCGTGGGTTTTAATAAAGGCAAGGGTGAGGGCTCAGGTCCGACGCCCGCGCGTTCTCACGGTGGTGGAGGTGGTGGTGATGGTTCCCCGTTGCCTCCGGCCCAGGGCCGTCTGCCGCAACCTTCCGAGATTCCGGCGCCAATTTCGACGACATACGCTCGCCTGCCGCCAAGGGCTTTGCCCGAAGCCGGCCTAAACATCGATCCGGTCTTGTGGAAGGATCTTCCATATCCCAACTACGGTGATCCGCGATCGAAATCGACCGTCGCCTCAAACGGACCAGGAGAAGGTGGGGGAGTCGGCAACGGGAAAGGCACAGGCATCGGCCCAGGTGAAGACAACGGCTACGGCCCGGGCCGCAAGGGCAATATCGGTGGCGGCGACAAAGGCCCTGGCTGTTGCGGCGACGGTGGCGGAAACGGCAACAAGCCCGGCGACGATGTCGAGCGTGTATTCAGGCAGGCCGACGTGACTACCCGCGCGCGCGTCATTTCCAAACCTGAACCGCAATACACCGAAGAAGCCCGCAAAAGCGCCATTACCGGCACCGTGATTCTCAGCGTGGTGTTTTCGCGAACCGGCCAGGTGACCAATGTTCGCGCGGTGCAGACGCTCTGCTGTGGTTTGACTGAGAAGGCAATCGCCGCGGCGCGATCGATTCGATTCATTCCGGCGATGCGCAACGGCCAGGTCGTTTCGACCTACATGCAGTTGGAGTACAACTTCAATCTGTATTGATCGCAAGTCCGCGGTATTTTCACGTTCTATCCCCAGAGATCGGTAACCCGAGACGGAGTTTGGTGTCTCTATCAACAAAAACGGTCCTCGTTTTTTGTCGGAGGTAGAACTATGTCGCAGAAATCTTTTCTCAAATTCTCAATCATTTTTGCGGTGGCGGCGGGAGCTTTGATCGCCATTCAAGCTTTTCGCGGATCGGGCTCGGTCACGTCCGCACAGGACCGCGGCACCCAGGGATCTCTTCAGATCGTCGGTCCGAATGGCGAGGCCAAGGCGGTTTGCCCGCTGAAACACACTGCCGTCAAAGCGCAAATCAGCGGGTTCCTGTCGCGCGTCACGGTGACGCAGGAGTTCGAGAATCCATTCAAGGAAAAGATTGAAGCGGTCTATACATTCCCGCTGCCGCAGAACGCCGCCGTCGACGACATGACGATGCGGGTGGGCGACCGCACGGTGCGCGGAAAGATTCTGCGGCGCGAGGAAGCGCAAGCCGTCTACGAAGCAGCGCGGAACAATGGCCAAACGGCGAGCCTGCTGAATCAGGAACGAGCGAATATCTTCACTCAATCGGTCGCGAATATTCTGCCCGGTGAACCAATCAAAATCGAGATCAGTTATGTCGAGACGCTGAAGTACGAAGACGGCTCATACGAATTTGTTTTCCCGATGGTCGTCGGGCCGCGTTACGTTCCGGGCAACGCGACCGGACCAAAAGGGAAAGGGTTTGCGCCGGACACAGATCAAGTTCCGGATGGTTCGGTCATCACGCCGCGGCCTGCGCCGCCGGGCATGCGCGCCGGTCACGATGTCTCGCTCGATTTAACTCTCGACGCGGGCGTGCCGATCGACGGCATCGCTTCAAAGACCCACGACGTCAGCATCGAACGAGCGGGCGATCATCAGGCGCACGTCGCGCTCAAGGACGAAGCGACAATTCCCAACAAGGATTTCGTGCTGCGTTACGACGTGGCCGGCGCCAAGGTTTCGGATGCGGTGCTGACACACGCGACGCCGGGCGGCGGGTTCTTCACTTTGATTCTGCAACCGCCCGATCGCGTGACCGTCGAGGAGGTGACGCCGAAAGAACTCGTCTTCGTGCTGGATACATCCGGCTCGATGTCAGGCTTTCCGATCGAGAAGGCCAAAGAGACGATGAAGCTCGCGCTCGACAATCTCTATCCATCCGACACGTTCAACCTGATTACCTTCGCGGGCGATGAACACATCCTGTTTCCGGGACCGGTGCCGGCGACCAGAGAGAATCTTGCGAAAGCGCAAGCGTTTCTCGAAACCCGGCAAGGCGGCGGTGGAACTGAGATGATGAAAGCCATCAAGGCTTCGATGGATCCGTCCGATCAGCAGGACCACGTGCGCATCGTTTGCTTCATGACCGATGGTTACGTCGGCAACGACATGCAGATCATCGATGAAGTACAGAAGCATCCGAACGCGCGCGTATTTTCATTCGGCATCGGGGGCGCGGTGAACCGCTACCTGCTCGACAACATGGCGAAGTATGGGCGCGGTGAAGTTGAGTACGTGGCCTTGAACGACGACGGCTCGGCGGCGGCGCGACGTTTTCATGATCGGGTGCGCAATCCGCTTCTGACCGATATTTCAATTGACTGGAATGGTATGGCGGTCTCGGACGTTTATCCGAAATCGATCCCGGACTTGTTCGGCGCGAAGCCGGTGGTGGTGAACGGCCGCTACACCGGAAACGGCAAAGGCATGATTCGTTTGAGAGGAAAAATGTCCGGACGTGATTTCGTGCGCGACATTGCGGTTGATTTTTCCAGCCCGCAATCGCATGACGTACTCGCAACGCTCTGGGCGCGCACGCGCGTCGATGATCTGATGAGTCAGGATCTCGCGGGCGCACAGCGCGGACTGGTCAAGGACGATGTGAAGCAGAGCATAATTCAACTTGGACTCGATTATCGTCTGATGACGCAATTCACCTCGTTCGTGGCGGTCGAGGAAATGGTGGTGACCGAGGGCGGGCAGCCCAGGCGGATCGATGTGCCGATTGAAGTGCCTGAAGGCGTGAATCGGCAGACGGCTTACGGCGGCGAAACTTTGAATTTAGTCGCGAGCGGACGGGGTTACCAGGGAGCATTTGCAAATGCTCCTGTGGGGGTGGCCCAGACCGTGACCGTAACCAGCTCGGGAGCCAACAACTCGGTGGGTACGACGGCGGGGGGAATTGTCACATTGCCGCCCGTAGCCAGGTCAGCGCAGCCGCTTCAAGCACTTCCAGAGAACGACAAACGCGCTATGGGCAGAGTTCCTTCACCGGAAGAGCAGAAACGCATCGCATTGCAATCGAAGTTCCATCCCGCGGTGCTCCTGGTGATAGATCGGCTCAAGGCCCGTAACCCGATCGCCGGCGCTGATGAAGCGAAATTTATTCACAACGACAAGGCCGAAATTCAAATCTGGTTTACGGATAAATCAGACGAGGCAATGGCGAAGTTGAAGGAACTCGGCTTCGAAATAATTCTTAATCCGAAAACAGCCAGGATGGTCATCGGCCGTTTGCCGATTGAGAAACTAGCAGCGCTCGCGGAGATGCAGTCGATTCGCTACGTCGCACCGCAGACGAGTAATTGATCACGAAGTCAGTACCATCCGCGTGAGCGGATGGATCAAGACGCGGATGGGACTGACTGTTGGACTTTCGAAAAAGAAATGCCGCGATTCACAAATCGATTGAAGCATGTCCGGGTCGCGTCGCCATGCAAGTCCGACTGGGACCAGATGATTGGCACCGACCGCGTGCGGTTCTGCGGCCAATGCAGCCTCAACGTTTACAATCTGTCGGCGATGACGCGCGATGAAGCAGAGTCGCTGATCGCCGCAAATGAGGGCAGGCTGTGCGTCCGGTTTTATCGGCGGGTTGACGGCTCGATTATTACGCAGGATTGTCCGGTCGGTCTGCGAGCAGTGCGACGGCGGATATCATCTGTCACGAAGGCTGTGGCCTCGGCGGCGCTGGCAATCCTCGCCAGCCTCGGCTTGCACAGTCTTCTGGCTGCGATTTCTCCGGTGCGTTCACCTCGCGTGACGATGGGCGCGATCGCGGCGAGGCAAGACTGGGTTCGCACCGTCGTTGAATCGCCTGCTGACGTAAGAGTCGAGGTGTTGGGGGACATCAAGCGGTCAAGTCGCCGAGACGCAAAACAGAAGGCGAGACGGTGAGAACATTCGGATCTCATGAATGAGACCGTTACAATGCGATTCGACGCTAAGTTGAATCGCCATGAAACTCGCCGCAGGTCTGTCAATCAAGAAGTCACCAATCAATGGCCGCGGTTGTTTCGCGACCCGGAAATTCGCAAAGCTAAAGAAGATTGCCGAATACGCCGGTGAGCGAATTTCAGATTGGGAAGCGATGCGGCGGGCTCGCGGCCGGCGCCACTTGCGTATCTGTGACGTCGACGGCAAATGGAGCCTCGACGGCGCGATCGGCGGCAACGGTACTCACTACATCAATCACTCCTGCGATCCCAACGCCTTCATGAAAACTCTCTACGGGCACGTGCTCTTTTTCGCTTTGCGCGACATCGAGCCGGGTGAAGAGATCACCATCGATTACGAACAGACGCTCCTGCCTGACTCCCGCAGATGTCACTGCGGCGCAGCTATCTGCCGCGGCACAATTAATAAAATCTGAAGCGCAAGTCTCTGCGATTAGTTCGTTCATGTGGAAAAGGGAGGCTGAATCCACATGAAACGAATCGTAATGCTGGCGCTCGCGTTTGTTTGCTCAATCCAGTTTGCCGACGCCCAAAAGAAGGCGGCGATTTCCAATCCGAACATCGACATGCAGGGCTATTTGAAAGTGGCGGCCGAGGCCGCGGAGTACCGCGAATCGCGGCGGCTGACCGAGGATGATTTCATTCGCATGAGTCGCGAACCGGGCACGATCATTCTCGATGCGCGCAGTCACGAAAAATACGAGACGATGCACATCAATGGCGCGATCAATCTCAGCTTCCCTGACATTACGGTTGAGAGTCTGAACCGCGTGCTGCCGGACAAGAACACGCGCATCCTGATCTACTGCAACAACAATTTCCTCGGAGATCAGCAGGCCTTCCCAACCAAGATGGTGACAGCTTCGTTGAATCTTTCGACGTACATCGCGCTCTACACGTACGGCTATCGCAACGTGTATGAGCTGGGACCACTGCTGCAGATAGATAAGTCCAGGCTTGAGTTTGTGCAGGGCCGCTAGCCGAACGAGGGATGAGGGACGAGGGATGAGGGACGAGGGATGAGGGATGAAGGATGAGGGATGAAGGATGAGCGATCATGTACCTCCGCGATTAGATACATCAGTTTGACCTATCGATTCATCCCTCATCCCTTGCTGCGCGGGTTTCTGACACGCAGCCTTCTTCGAGTAGAGTAGCGGCCATGTTGACTCGACTTGTCCGCGAACATTCGATCCCGTTTCTGCTTGCGCTTGGATTTTTCGCCGCTTCGGTTGTCGGCCAGACCCCACAACAAACTCCGGCGCCAACTCACGCCAACATCCTGCGTGGCGAGTACGGCCGCTATCGCGCCAATAACGATCTGCTGGCCTACCTGCTCGATATTCGCGTCGATCCCGTCAAAAAATTTATCAGCGGCAAGAACAGAATTCGCTTTCGCATGCTGGCTGATGACACGCGCATTCAAGTGGACCTCTATGACAATCTTAACGTCGACAAGATCGAGCAGGTCGTCAACTGGGAAGAGCCGCGCGCCCGTCATCCGGAAATGAAACAAGTTCCGCTCAAGTACGAGCGTGACTCCGGCGCCGTGTTTGTCGATTTTCCCGAGAGGCTGAAAGCCGGCCGCACCTACACGATCGACTTCTATTATTCCGGCACGCCGAAAACCACCGGACGCTTCGGCGGTTTCACTTTCGGGAAAGACCCGGCGAACCGCGACTGGATTTTCACCGCCTGCGAAGGCGAAGGCGCCAGCATCTGGTGGCCAAACAAAGATCAGTGGAAAGATGAAGTCGAGGGGATGAATATCAGCGTCGCCATTCCGAATGGCTTGACTGACGTGTCCAACGGAAAGTTCGTGGGCAAGACGGACCTGGGCGATGGCTACACTCGTTGGGACTGGATGGTCCAGTATCCAATCAACAATTACGACGTCTCGGTCAACATCGGAACGTACGAACACTGGTCGGAACGCGCCGGCGACGTGCCGCTGGATTTCTACGCGCTGCCTGAAGATCTCGAACGAGCGAAGAAACAGTTCGCCCAGGCGAAGGGAATGATTGAAGCTTTCACGCATTACTTTGGCGAGTACCCATTCAAGAATGACGGGTACAAATTAATCCAGGCGCCTTACTCGGGGATGGAACATCAGAGTGCCGTGACTTACGGAAATCATTTTGTCAACGGTTATCTCGAACGAGACTGGACGGGTGTCGGCATTTCGCCGCGCTTCGATTTCATCATCATTCATGAAAGCGGACACGAATGGTTCGGCAACAGCATCACCGCTGCCGATCGATCGGACATGTGGATTCATGAAGGCTGGACGACTTACCTCGAATGTCTCTACGTCGAATACATGTACGGCAAGGAAGATGGGCTGAAGTACACGAACGGTTACAAATCAAAAGTCCAAAACCGGGCGCCGATCATCGCGGCGCGCGGCGTGAACGCGACCCCGCCTCAGGACATGTACTTCAAAGGCGCATTGTTTCTGAATACGCTGCGGAACGTCGTGAACGATGACGCACGCTGGTGGGCCCTGCTCAAAGATTTCTATCAGCACTTCAAGTATCGGACGATTATGACCGAAGACATCGTCGCCTGGTTCAATCAGAAGACGAAGATGAATTTGACGCCGGTCTTCGATCAATATCTGCGCCACACCGCTTTGCCGAAACTCGAACTCAAATTCGACGCAGCGGCCGGCGCCGTTTCATATCGATGGAAAGTTGATGAGCCGGCCTTTGCCATGCCCATTCGCGTCGGCACAAAGGAGCACTGGCAAATCATTCGGCCGACGACTGGGTGGAAGACAATAAGGACTGATTTGAATAAGGATCAGTTTGAAGTAGCGACCGATCTCTATTTTGTGGAGGTTAATAAATCTTAAGCGGGCAGCATCGCGCGATTCAGGCCGGCCGGCTTTGCTGCAAAAGTCGGCGAAGCCGACGAGTGAAAGTAGCCCAGTGCTTTAGCGCTGGGACGGACCGAGGTAGATTTTCCGCGTCCGCGAAGCAACTGTGTTTGAAGTCAAGCTGAAACGTGAGTATCAGCCGTTTTCCAAGAGGTACCATTTCGAACCATTAGATTAACGATGGCGAGCAGCTTACGCATGCAGGCGGTAATGGCT
>DATANL010000085.1:0-7036 GCA_036266295.1 Pyrinomonadaceae bacterium
ATCAGCAGACGCGATTGACTCTCGGCATTGTCTTCGGGAAAACCGCGAACCTCATTACCGCAAACGCTGCGGGCCGCGATGGCGACGCCGTTATAACTCTGCTGGCCAAACAATAAGCAATCGTATCCCGCGCTCTTGAAATCAAGCACCGGAAATTTATCGTCCGAGCATTTTGTTTCCTGCATGCACAGGACGTCTGGTTTTTCTTTCTCCAACCAGCGAATGACCAGCGGCAGGCGGGCGATGATCGAGTTGACGTTCCAGGTTGCGATTTTCATTACAACTACAGCGTCGCGATCAGTCCCGCTAACAACGCGCCGCGCGTCGGGATGTCATCGCACATGATGTGTTCATGCGCGGCGTGCGCGCCGTCGCCTTGAACGCCGAGACCATCAAGCACCGGCACTCCGAGCGCGGCGACAAAGTTTCCGTCGGACGCACCACCGACACTCGCCTCTCCCAAATCAAAATCGAGAAACGACGCGAGCGCACGGGCGTGGGTGTAGAGCGCTTTCACTTGCTGGCTGCGTTCGAGCGGCGGGCGGTTGATGCCGCCCGTGACTGAAACTGTCGCGCCGGGATCGATTGGCGTGACGTTGAGAATTCTGCGTTCGGTCTTTGCACCGTCGTCCGCAGAAGTGAACCGCATATCGACTTCTGCCCTGGCTTCCGCGGGAATGACATTCGAATGGGTGCCGCCGTGGACCACGTTGACTGTGACCGTCGTCCCTGAAACCGGATCATTCAATTCATGTAAGCGCACCGTTTGCTTCGCCAGTTCCAGCACTGCGCTCACGCCCTTTTCCGGATCGAGACCGGCGTGCGCGGCCCGCCCTGTCACTTGAATCGTGAACATGCCGGTTCCCTTCCTCGCGGTTTTTACGCGACCACCGCTGGCCGGTGGTTCCATCACCAACACTGCGCGCGATTTCTTTGCTTCGGCTTCGACCAGCGGCCGGCCTCCCGGACTGCCCGTCTCCTCATCACACGTCAAAAGAATCGTAACCGCGGAACGAGTCTGCAAGCCCACGGCCTCGCAAGCGCGTAATGCCTCGAGCGCGATTGCGCAGTTCACTTTCATATCGAAGATTCCCGGACCATAGATGCGATTGCCCGCTGCGCGCCACGGACGTTCTTTGATAGTGCCGCGCGGGTGCACCGTGTCGGTGTGACCGAGAACCAGCACCGCACGCGAACTGTCACTCTTTCCGAATGCGCGTATGGCAATGTGTTCGCCGAAATCCTCGCTGGCAAATCGCTCAACTGAATTTACGCTGCCGATGCCCGACGCCGCTTTGGCAATCAATGAAACGACCGCAGCGCTGCCATCTTTGTCCCCGGATGGAGATTCCGTCTCAACCAGCGCGCAGGTCAACGCGAGCAACTCGTGTTGCCGCGACACAAAGTGTTCCCGCAACGCCAGCATTTTTTCTCGTGAGATTCCGTCGGCCATTTATGAAGTGATGACTTCCTTTCGCACGGTCAGTTGGTCGATCCTTTTGATGTTCACCTCGAACCCGATTCCAGGTTTATCCGGGGCCGCGATCGTGCCGCGGGAGCTCACGGTCACCGGCGGTTCGATGATGTCTTCTGTCCAATAACGGCCGCTGGCGGAAACGTCGCCCGGCAGAGTGAATCCCGCCAGCGTGGCCATCGCAATGTTGTGCGCCCGGCCAATTCCCGACTCCAACATGCCGCCGCACCAGGCCGGAATGCCGCTTTCACGCGCAATTGTTTCGACCTGTTTCGCCGGCGCATGTCCACCAACGCGGCCCAACTTTACGTTGACAATGCGACACGCCTTGAGCGCGAACGCGTGCTCGGCGTCGGCCGGGGTCTTGATTGATTCGTCGAGACAAATAGGAGTCTTAATCTGCTTCTGCAACTCAGCATGATCGAACATGTCATCGTAAGCGAGCGGCTGTTCGAGCATCATCAGATTGAACTGATCCAAGTCCTTGAACAGGGGCAGATCATTCAGTGTGTATGCCGAATTCGCGTCGCCCATCAACTGAATCTCCGGAAAACGCTCGCGCACGCGACGCACGATATCAACGTCCCATCCGGGCTTAATCTTAATCTTGATTCGCTGATAACCCGCGCTCACTTCTTTATCAATCTTTTCGATCAATTGTTCCGGCGAATCCTGGATGCCAATTGACACACCGCTGGGGATTTCACTCTGCACGCCGCCCAAATATTTCCATAGCGGCACGCCGGCGCGTTTCGCTTCCAGATCCCAGCAAGCCGTCTCAATCGCGGCCTTCGCCATGCGATGACCACGCACTCGCTTCATCAAATCGTAAACATCCGCCGCGCTCTCAACTTCCGCACCGACAGTCATCGGCGCCAGAAATTCCTTGAGCGTCGCCCACGCCGGCTCAGTCCACTCATCGGAATAGAACGGCCCTTCACCGCAAGTGCACTCACCCCAACCCTCCGCGCCATCGTTGTCGGCGATCCGAGCCAGAATAATCCGACGCTCAGTCGTGCGACCAAAACTCGTTTCGAAGAAATGAATCAGCGGCAGGCGAATCTCGCGCAGTTCGATTGCTTTGATATCGATCATGGAGAGTCTTTCGGAGCAGAGATTATGCCTGTGTCAGCTGCTCTTGTCAGCCCTGCGCGTTCACCACCCCGTTTGCCGGGAGTCCAAATCCGAAAGCTTAGCCCGAACCCTCGAATTAATGCGTATGAACGAAGCTTATCGACGATCTGACAGACTCTTATCAACCGGCAGGTAAAAAACTTTAGCAACTATCTTGACCTGACGGGTGAATGCTGGTACAAGTGCATCTTCTGATTAGAGTGGTTCGCCATCTTATAGCCGCGACGGGTGTTAGATACAGTTGCGGCATTCAGATACGACAATCCCAAGTAAGCTGAAGCGTTTGCCCGCTCAACCGTTTGTTCACCATAACAGTTCGAGTTGCCAAGCCAGGAAGAGATTGAAAGGAATATTGTATGTCTAGATCCCTGCCCCAAGCCCAGTCAAAATCGCGCTACATTCCATTGATTGCTGCTGCTTTATTTGCATGTTCTGCGATCACCCTCGCAGTCTTGCCGAGCCGATCGGTCGAGGCGATTTCAACCGGAGAAGCAACTACGCACTTGTCCAGTGCCGGCGGCAACGCTGCTCGCGAAAACAGTTTCGAATTCCTCAATGTGGGCAATCCGCTAGGCAATCCGCCGGTGGTTGATGTGATTGCCAAGTGGAGTTTCGACGTAGTAGCGGTTTCAGGCACGGCGGGTCAGACCCCCAACGTTACGGGCGGATCCACAGCTGCTGACTCGGGAGTTCTAACCACGGGTTCGTCGTTCACAGGATTTCACACCAGCACGTCAACCGTGTGGAGCACTCCAGTGGGTAACGGTTCCGCCAAATCAATTTCTTCTAACAATTGGGGGGTCAATGACTATTATCAATTTTCATTCAGCACCTCAGGATATAACGCACTCAGCATAACCTGGGACCAAACCGGTAGTGGGACCGGCCCGAGAGATTTTAAAGTCCAATACAGTACTAACGGAACGACATTTACCAATGCGAGCGGCGCCAATAGCACTTACGCGCTTACCGCCGAGACCTGGGGAAGCGGTAGTACCCTTACCGCATCAAGAAGGACGCTTGATCTCAGCGGCGTTCCAGCTTTAGAAAACCAATCAACCGTTTTTATTCGGCTGGTAGATACTTCAACCACGTCAATCGGTGGAGCAGGAGTCGGCACCACCGGCACTGGTCGCGTTGACAACTTTACGGTAAACGGAACTGCCGGCGGTGGCACGCCTACGCCGACACCGACGCCGTCCCCTTCGCCATCACCTTCGCCATCGCCATCGCCTTCTCCATCGCCGTCTCCGACTGCGACTCCGACACCGGGCATTGCTGGATCGATTGTTATTAGTCAGGTGTACGGCGGAGCCGGTTGCGGCACCGCGGGTTGTTCGACCTACAAGAACGATTTCATTGAACTCTTTAACCACAGTGGATCGCCAGTGTCGTTGGCCGGATGGTCGGTGCAGTATGCGTCTGCCGCCGGCACCAGTTGGGCGGCTACGAATCTAACGAGCGTTACCCTCCAGCCGGGTCAGTACTACCTGGTACAGGAAGGCGGAAACGCCAACGGCGTAAACAATCTGCCGACCGCTGATCAGACAGATACCACGGCAATGAGCGCCACGGCCGCCAAAGTCCTGGTTGCCAGCACGACTACGCCATTCAATGTGGCGTGCCCTTCTGGTACTAACGTGATCGATGTCGTGGGATATGGATCGAGCGCCACCTGTTCCGAGACGAATCCGGCTCCGGCGCCCAGCACGACGACCGCCGATCTGCGAGGAGCGGACGGATGCACTGACACCAACAACAACGCGGCAGACTTTACGGCGGGAGCGCCGAATCCGCGCAACACGCTGTCGCCTTTGAACAAGTGCGTCGTACCCATCGTCACTTCGTGTCCTGCCCCGATTACTGCCTTGCAAGGCAGCACCGTATCGGCGCCGGTAAGCGGCACTGATCCGGACGGCACGGTTACCAGCGCCACGATCACGAGTCCTGCCGTCGCCGGAATCAGTCTGATCAATTTTGTGCCTGCCTCGAGTGTGGGCGGCACGGCTACGGCGACCCTGAATATCGCCAGCAACACGCCGACCGGAAATTACAGCGTGGTTATTCAGTGGGCCAATAACGATTCCCCGACACCGGAAACTGCTAATTGCACAGTGCTGGTGACAGTGAATCCGCAACCAGCGGCCTTTAACAACGCCGTCAAGATTAGTCAGGTATACGGCGGCGGTGGTAATTCCGGCTCGACTTATACAAATGATTTTATCGAGCTCTACAACACGGGTTCCTTACCGATAGATATTTCAGGATGGTCGGTGCAATACACTGGCGCTACGACTGCATTTGCGGCGGTGTCAGCTCAAAACACGCCGCTGACGACGGTGATTCCTGGCGGTACGATTATGCAGCCCGGAACTTATTATTTGATTCAGGAGGCGGCCGGCACCGGCGGCACGACCAGTCCACCGACGGCCGATTTGGTTGGTGGTATTGCGGTGGGAAGTACCGCTGGCAAGGTCGCGCTGGTTGCCAGCTCGATTGTTCTTTCCGGTGGCACCGCGGGTAATTGCCCGACTGATCCGCTGATCGTAGATTTTGTCGGCTACAACAATGCCCCCGGCGTTGCGGCAACCTGTTCTGAGGCTTCGCCAACGTTACCGCTTACCAACACGACTGCGGCCATTCGCAAGAACAACGGTTGCACCGACACCAACAACAACTTCAGCGACTTCCTTATCGATGGCCCGATTCCGCGCAACAGCACTTTGCCACCGCACGGCTGTGGCGGAGACGTCACGCAGATTTTCGGTGAGGGCCGCGCGAACCCTGATTACTTACTTCCCTCAAGCAACAGTCTGTTGACGGTGACCGTCACTCCGGCAAGTGCGCCGCCGAGCACCGGCATTACTGTGAGCGGCGATCTGACGAGCATCGGTCTCTCGAATTCTCAACAGTTCTTCGACGACGGTACTCACGGCGACGCCAGCGCCGGCGATAACGTGTTTTCGTATATGGCCACCGTGGGACCTTCCGTCACTACAGGTGTCAAGAACATTACGACTACGATCAGCGACGCCCAGTCACGATCGGCAGCGGCCCCGATCACGATGACGGTGCAAAGTCCGACTTGTGGCGTGGAGCGTTGGTCGGTCAAGACCGGCACGGACCCTGGCGCCACGAGCGTTGACTTGAACAATCCGGTGCCGACGACGATCGCGAACCTGCGTTCGCTGACGCCGCCGGTAAGTCCGCCGCTTAATGCTCGCTTTGCCCCTGCGGAGAATACTGTTTATGTAATCCGTGCAACCATGACGTTGTATAAGCTTGAGGACGACGTCGATTATCACATCGTCGTGCAGGACGAAAACGGAGCCACCATGGTCACTGAGATTCCGTGTCCATGTTGTGCCGTCGGGAGTCCTTTCCAAGCTGGAATAGCCAACGCGCGGCAAGAATTCGACGCGCATTTCACCGCGCAAACCTTCTTCCAGTCGGTGACGGTGCCGGTGCAGATTACCGGTGTCGGCTTCTTTGATTTTCTCCACGGACAGACGGGCGTCGCGCCAAACGGCATTGAGTTGCACCCGATCCTCGACATCAGGTTCCTCGCGGCTACTACGACGACCCTGGCGTCAAGCGCCAATCCTTCGCAATACGGTCAATCAGTTCAGTTCACCGCAACGGTTAACACTGCCGGGACGAACACCCCGACCGGAAATGTGACTTTCAGTGAAGGTTCTACGGTGCTGGCAAGTGTGCCTTTGAATGGCAGTGGGCAAGCCGCTTTCAACGCGAGCTCGCTCTCGGTCGGATCGCATTCGATCACCGCCGCTTATCCCGGCGACAATAATTCGCTGGCGAGCAATTCGACGGCGGTAGTTCAGGTTGTCAATAAGGCAGACCAGTTCATTACCTTCGATCCAATCGCGGGCAAGACGTTCGGCGATCCTGATTTTGCCGTCAGTGCCACTTCTTCCTCCGGACTACCGGTGAGCTTTAGCATTCAATCGGGGCCGGCAACGAATTCCGGAAACATGATCCACATAACCGGAGCCGGCTCAGTGGTCGTACGCGCCTCACAGGGCGGCGATGGCAACTACAACCCGGCGCCCGACGCCGATCAATCATTCGAGGTGGCCAAGGCCAGCCAGTCGATATCTTTCGGCGCGTTGGGCGATAAGACCTTCGGCGATCCTGCGTTTACTGTCAGTGCTACCGGTGGGGCGTCTGGTAATCCAGTGACCTTTGCCGCCAGTGGAAACTGTACCTCTGGAGGAACGAACGGCAGCACAATCACAATCACCGGCGGCGGTTCCTGCACGGTCACCGCGTCACAGGCTGGCGATTCAAACTACAACGCCGCGGACGATGTGCCACGGACCTTCAATATCAATCAGGCAACTGCCACGATAACGGTCAATGGTTACAGCGGCACGTATGATGGTGGCGCTCACGGTGCGACGGGAACAG
>DATANL010000086.1:0-1574 GCA_036266295.1 Pyrinomonadaceae bacterium
GATAGCGACCGGATCAGGAGATCCTGAAACTCAGAACTTCTCCTGATCCAGTCGCTACCGAGCGGGTTCTGACACTTTTGCCACAGAAATCCAAAGCGCCGTCGCCGCTTCGCTCTGCCGGCGCACTCCAAAAAAAGAGACAGCGGCACCGTAGTGCCGCTGCCGGGATCAAATGACGATGTCCAGGAGAGTTCTAAACGTCGTAGTACATCGCAAACTCTAGCGGATGCGGACGCAGTCGCAGCGGCTGAATCTCACGCTCGCGCTTGTACTCAATCCAACGATCGATCAAGCGTTGCGAAAACACGTCGCCTTTCAACAGAAACTCATAATCGTTCTCTAACGCGATGAGTGAAGCATCCAGCGAGCCAGGCAAACTCGGCACGTCCTTCAGCTCTTCAGGCGACAGGTCGTAAATGTCTTTGTCGAGCGGCTGGCCCGGATCGATCCGGTTCTGAATGCCGTCGATACCCGCCATCAACATCGCGGCAAAGGCGAGATAAGGATTGCAGGACGGATCGGGCGGACGGAACTCAAGCCGCTTCAATTTTGGATTGGTCGAGAACATCGGAATACGAATCGCCGCCGAACGATTACGCGCCGAGTAAGCGAGATTTACCGGCGCTTCGAATCCCGGCACCAGTCGCTTGTAGCTGTTCGTCGTCGGCGCAGCGAATGCGGCGATTGCCGGCGCATGCTTTAACAACCCACCGATGTAATGCAGCGCGGTCTCAGACAAACCGGCATAACCATCGCCGGCAAACAAAGGCTTGTCACCTTTCCAAAGCGACTGGTGACAATGCATGCCCGAGCCGTTGTCGCCAAACAGCGGCTTCGGCATGAACGTGGCGGTCTTCCCGTGTTGGTAAGCGGTGTTCTTAACGACGTTCTTAAAAATTTGCAGGTTATCGGCGGTGCCGAGCAGGGTCGCATAACGAAAATCAATTTCGCATTGACCCGCCGTGGCTACTTCGTGGTGATGACACTCAACGTTGATGCCAACCTCAGCCAGTGTCAGAGAGATTTCCGATCTCAGATCGATCAGCGTATCGACCGGCGCCGTCGGCACGTAGCCTTCCTTTGCGCGAATGCGATGGCCCAGGTTAGGACCAGCCTCGTTCGTGCCGCGACCGGTGTTCCAGTGACCTTCGTCCGAATCGATGGCGTAACCGGCTTCGCTCTGCTCGTTGTAATAGTTGACGCTATCGAAAACAAAAAACTCTGCTTCCGGACCGAAGTTCGCCACGTCCGCGATGCCCGTGCTCTTCAAATAACTTTCCGCGCGAATTGCTGCGGACCGCGGATCGAAAGCGTAACCCTGGCGGGAAATCGGATCGACGGCGTTGGCGACGATGCAGAGCGTCGGATCGGCCGCAAAGGGATCCATCCAGTAGCGATTAGCGTCGGGCACGAGCAACATGTCTGACTCGTGAATCGCCGCCCAGCCTCGAATCGACGAAGCGTCAAAGCCAAAGCCGTCTTCGAACGAATCTTCGCCCAGCTGATTGATCGGAAACGTCAGGTGCTGCCAGGAGCCGGGCAGATCGGTGAATCGGGTTGAAACAAACTTGGCG
>DATANL010000087.1:0-5780 GCA_036266295.1 Pyrinomonadaceae bacterium
CACTTCCACCGAATCGTACGAATTAGTGTTGTATACAATCGGCAGCCGCAAACCCTTTTCGACAGCGATCAGGATCGCGCGGGCCATCTGCGGGGCGAAGTGCGTGGGCGAAACGAAATTAATATTGTGACAGCCGCGCTCCTGCAACTCGAGCATCATTTCGGCGAGCCGTTCATGGGTGACTTGGTTTTTGATTTGGTCTTTGTGCGCCTGAGAGATTTGATAGTTCTGACAATAGACGCAGCGCAGGTTGCAGTTGCCGAAGAAGATGTTGCCGGCGCCGCGCGTGCCGGTCAGCGGCGGCTCTTCGCCAAAGTGCGCCGTGTACGATGAAACGATCGGCAGCCGTCCTGAATAACAGCGCGCGATCTCATCGTTCAACCTGTTGTTGCCACAGTCGAGTGGGCAGACTGTGCAGCTTAAGAGCAGATGCTCCAGAGCTTCGACTCGGCGAGCCAATTCACCTGATTCGAGGAGCTCGACGTAAGCAGGTTGATGCAATTCACTCATGCGCTCACCCATCGATCTTCTTCCGGAAGTGCACGTAATGCGTTTTATGTCGCTCGACTAATTCCTTAGGCACGACGCGCCTGGTAATCCGCCAGATGAAGTCCATTTCGGAGTGGGTGGCGCTCAACGCCAACCGCGCTTCGAAGATCGCCAGCATGCTGCCGTAGAACAGAAACAAGGCCCCGATTAATCCCATGGCCACCGGCACCCAGGCGCCGCGACTGGCAAGACCGCGCGCATAAAAGAAAGCGACCGCGCCGATGGCCACGCTCGTGGCCACAAATACGCCGACCGCCAGGTAGAAGCTGGTGAGGGCGCGTTGCAACAGACGCGAGCGGCTCGTCAGCTTGTCGAGTTGGTCGTAGAGCATCGCGCGCTCTTCTTCGAGAAATTCGACATTGATGTCTTCGTTCGCAAGTTGTCGCAGCCGCGCCGACAATTCGCGTACGCGATCGACCACGCGACCCAGCCGCGTCGAAGTCGAAAGGATCATCGTGCCGCTTGCCGAAATCAAAACGGCCGGCGTGATCATCGCGGTCAGCACCGCGACCGATGCAGTTAAGGCGTCCATTGCAAGTACGAAGACATTGTAACGACTGGCAATGGCGTGAGCCAATTTGGAGCAAGCATCGAGCCCTTTCGATGCGGTCGCAATCGCTCGCGGTACTGACACGCGCACCAACCCGGACGCATTACAGACTTATGATATTCTCCCGCAACGCCGATGCCGGACAACGCTTATCATTTTGTCGATCGCTGGCGCGTCGAAGGCGACATCAAGGAAGTCGCGGACATTCTCGAAGATGCTCTGTCGCTGCCGCGCTGGTGGGGCTCGGTCTATTTCGATGTGAAGGAAATCGAGCCCGGCGAAAGCCACGGCATTGGAAAATTGATCAGCTTGCGCGCGGGCGGTTGGCTGCCTTACACGCTGCGCATAAACTTTCGCACGGTGGCGTCGAACTATCCGCACGGCTTCACGATGGACGCGTCCGGTGACCTGGAGGGGAAAGGCATCTGGACGTTTGCGCAGGACGGCCGGTTCGTCGACGTTACCTATGATTGGACCATCAAGGCCAACAAGCCGATTATCGAAAAGCTTTCCTTCCTGCTCAAACCGATCTTTCGATCGAATCACAACTGGACGATGAATCGCGGACAGGAAAGTCTGAAGCTGGAGTTGCTGCGGCGTCGCGCCAAATCAGATGACGAGCTGGCAAAGATTCCGGTTCCGCCGCGGCCTTCGTTCGTGGTGCGTGTACTCGGGTTGGCACGTTGATGGACAATGCTCGAACTCTACTTCATCTTTTATCGCATTCCGAAAATGATGACGCGGCTGGCTCGCGACCGAAAGCGCAGCGCCGTGGCGTGGACGGCGCTGGCGATTGGCGCGTGGATTGGCGCTGAAGTGATCGTCGGGATGTGTGCAGGTTTTATTCACGGAATCGGAGTCGCTCTCTGGGGCTGGCCCTCCCAATCTTCCGGTCTGAATATTTTGACCTATGTGTTGGCGCTCGTGGCGGCGTTGGTGAGTGTTACCGTCGTGTCGCGCATTCTCGCGAGTAGGCCAATCGGCGGAGAGTTTGCGCCACCGCCTCCACCGCCCGAATTTCAAAATCGAAATCAAGCATGAGTGAAACGCCGGCACAATTGATCGCCTGGATTCCTGATCTGATTTATCAAGTGAGCGGGTTTGCTCACGGCATGGCGCTCGTTTGTGATAGCTCCGGCAGAATCGTGCGACTGGTTCGTGTCGATCAATTGACCGACGAGAGAAGGATTAACCTGCGACGCCGCGCGATCTTGCCGGGGATGATCAATGCGCACTCGCACGCCTTCCAAAGAGTGATTCGCGGGCGCACCGAATACCGCACCGCCAACCAGCGCGATAGTTTTTGGACGTGGCGCGAATTGATGTATTCGGCGGCGACCCGTCTGACTCCCGAAGACGTTTACGATGCTTCGCGGATGGCGTTTTTAGAGATGGCCTTGAATGGAATTACCGCCGTCGGCGAGTTTCATTATCTGCATCACGCGCCCGATGGCACGCCCTATGACGATCCGAATCTGCTGGCCAAAGAAGTCATGCGGGCTGCGGGAGATGTCGGGCTGCGAGTCGCCTTGCTGCGCGTCGCCTATGCGCGATCAGGATTTAATACCGACGCCAATCCGAGACAAGCACGATTTATCGAATCGGATGCCGAGCTATACCTAAAGAATCTTGAAGCATTGGTTGCCAGTATCAGAAACCCGACCGTGAGGGAGGGTGCCGCGGACGACACAGGTGACGAGAAGTCAACAGACACCCTCGCTCACGCTCGGGTTTCTGACACGTCATGGGTCGGCATCGCCCCGCACAGCGTCCGTGCAGTGCCGCTCGATTATCTGAAGAGCGTGGCCGCCTACGCGCATGAACACGACTTGAAAATACACATGCACGTCGCCGAGCAACCGGCTGAAGTGTCCGCCTGCGTCCAGGAATACGGGCGCACCCCAGTTGCGCTGCTACAGAGCGAAGGTTTGTTGAGCGAGCGATTCACGGCCGTGCACGCGATTCATGTGACACCGAAAGCCATTGCCTCATTTGCCGGGACGGGCGCGATGGTCTGCGCGTGTCCCACGACTGAACGCAATCTGGGCGATGGCGTTGTTCCGGCCGATCAATATCTGAAGCACCGAGTTTCGATCTGTCTTGGCACAGACAGTCACGCGCAGATCGATCTCTTCGAAGATGCGCGCGAACTTGAGTACCACTTGCGGTTGCAGAAGCTGGAGCGTGCGATCGTCAGCAGAGATCCGACAGTGAGGGAGAGTGCAATGGTTGGGATCGAAAACGAAAGCACCCTCCCTCACGGTCGGGTTTCTGATTTGCTGTTCGGGTGCGCGACTGTGAACGGAGCGCGCAGCATTGGCGCGCCGGGGGGATTGCTGGCGGCTGGTGAGCCGGCCGACTTCTTCACGATCGATCTCGACGATCCGACGGTTGCCGGCGCTGGGCCCGATGACCTGTTGCCGGCGATTGTTTTTGCGGCTTCGCGCGCGGCGGTCCGCGAAGTGGTGGTTGGCGGCAAACCAATCGTGTCCGAGGGCCAGCATTTAATGCAGGAAGATGTCATCGAACGATTCAATGAACTGCAGAAAAAATTGTGGTCTTAGCTACTCATGACTGTCGAACAAACACTCGCGGAACTGGTGGCCATCGATTCCGTTTCGTCGCGGTCCAACGCCGCGATCATTTCCTATCTGCGACAACGATGCGAAGCTCACGGTCTAACGGTTCACGAGTATCCGCATATGGACGCGAAGGGTGAGACGAAGATCAATCTGGTGGCACACACTTCAGTCGGCGATCCAACTTACAAAAGCGAATCACAGGCTGAAGCCTGTGCTACTTTCGAACTCGCGCTGGTCGGACACACCGACACGGTTCCATATGATTCCACGTGGACTGATGCGCTCAAATTAACTGAAGCAGACGGCAAGTTGTTCGGTCGCGGCGCGTGCGACACCAAGGCTTTCATCGCCGCTGCACTCACTGCCATTGAAAATTGTGATCTCGAGAAACTAAAGCAGCCGCTCGCGCTCGTCTTCACTTGCGACGAAGAGATTGGCTGTCTCGGAGCCAAACGTCTGGCCGAAGCCAAATCTTTTCGCGCGCGCTATGCGATCGTTGGCGAACCGACGTCCCTGCAACCAATGCGCGCGGGCAAAGGTTATTGCCTGGCCGAAATCACGGTGCACGGGCGCGAAGCGCACAGCGCCTATCCGCATCTCGGATCTTCGGCGATCACTCGCGCGGCGGATCTGATCGGCGCGATCGACGGTGTTGCCGAACGAATCAGAAGTGATCGACACGATGCTTTCGATCCACCCTACACGACTTTGAATGTAGGACTGATCAATGGTGGCACGGCAAAGAATGTTGTTGCCGGCGAATGTCGCTTTACTCTCGAATGGCGAACCATCCCCGGACAGCCGACCGACCAGGTGCTGAATATCGTCAGGGAAGTCGTTAAGGAAACATGCGAAGGTGGTCAGGATTTCTCGTGCGACATCGATGCGGGCCGATTCGATGAGAGCTTCGAGACTGATGCCGCATCAGAGCTGGTACAGTTTCTTGAACACGCTTCCGCGAAACCGTCCGGGACGGTGGCCTTCGGCACCGAAGCTCCGAGCATGATCGCGCTGGGCGCGGAAGCAGTCGTGTTCGGTCCCGGCGATATTCGGGTAGCCCACCGCACGGGCGAGTTTGTGCCCATCGCCGAACTCAATAAATGCGTCGAGATTCTGTGCCGATCCATCGAAACATTTTGTATGTGACACAACTCGTCTCGCCTTCAGGCAACCGCAGGCGTAACGCGATCCTCGAATCAGACGTTATAATTCACAGTAACTTATTCGTGAGGTTTTCCTTGAGCTTTTCTCCTGCTTTTAATATTTGGCCCTTTGCCCGAGCCATTTCGATCTTATTCGGTGTGGCGGTCGCAGCCGCATTGAGCCCGGCGACTATGGCTCAGGCACAGAGCACTCCGTTTCCGCAGCCGACGGAACTACAACAAGGTCCGCCGTTGACGAACGATGAATTTGTGCGGCGGCTTTATCAATTGCCGGCGAATCCGGGCGAGAGCGGAAAGTTAGTCGATGACATTCGCAAGCGCGGCATTTCGTTTCCAATCACGCCGGGATTGCGTTCGTTGATTGCGACCAAGAGCGGCAACGACGCGTCGCTGTTGCACACTTTGGAAGAGGCAAATCGACGACGCACCAATCCGACGGTCGCGACGCCGCTGCCGCCGTTGGCAGAAACAAATGAGCTGTTGGAGCGGGCGCGGAAAGCAACGCTCGGCGCGGCCGACACGATGCCAGACTATCTGGTGAAGCAGCAGATTACTCGCTCGCACGCTTTTGGTCAGAGCCGCAATTGGGCGCCGTACGATCGCTTGAGCATCGCCGTGAGTTACCGCCAGTCCGCCGGTGAAGATTACAAGCTGCTGAGTATCAACGGCATGCCGGTCACGGAAGATCAGAACTACAACATGAAACTCGGCGGCACGATTTCAACCGGCGAGTACGTGACGGCGCTGACTTCGATTTTCAAACCCGAAAGTCAGACAGAATTTCAGGCAGTCGATACTGACACTTTGCACGGCCGTAAAACGATCATCTACGAGTACACGGTGAAGCGCGAGAATTCGCGACAGACACTCGGATGGGGCGAAGGCGGATCGATGAAGGCTGAGACCGTTTCGGGTTACCGGGGACGCATCTGGATC
>DATANL010000088.1:0-2142 GCA_036266295.1 Pyrinomonadaceae bacterium
GCCGCGATTCGATAATGCGCGCGAGTAACCGTCGTCGTAACCAATCGGCAAGGTCGCGATCAGCGACTCGCGCTGCGTCTCGAAAGTCGTTCCGTAGCCAAGCTTCTCGCCCGGCGGGACTTGCTTCAACAAAATGATGCGAGAATAGATCGACATCACCGGCCGCAATCGCGGGGCTTCGATATTCCCCGGCAGCACGTCCGCGGCAAAACCATAAAGCGTGCCGCCGGGCCGCACCAGGTTTTCACCGTTTCGGGCATGCGCGAACGTCGCGGCTGAATTTGCGGCATGGACCAAAGTTGGCGAGAAGCCCTGCTCGCGAAAGGTTTTGACGGCTGCCTCGAATTTTTCCAGTTGCGCATCAGTGAAGTCCTGTTTGGCTTCATCATCCGCGACGGCGAGGTGCGTCATCAGGCCATCGATGCGCACGTGCGGAAAATCTTTGGGCGTCTTGCAGAAATCTGAAACGCGATCGGCGCGAATACCGAGGCGGCCCATCCCCGTATCAATCTTCACGTGCACGTCGGCAATGACATTCGCGCTGCGCGCCGCGCGCTCGAGCGCCTCAATCATGTCGAGCCGGTAAACAACCGGTGTCAGCCGGTGCTGCAAGCAGGCTGATTCCTGTCCGCGCCAGAACCCGCCGAGGCAAAGAATTGGTCGCGTAACGCCCGCCTGGCGCAGCTCAATTCCTTCTTCGGGCAAGGCGACGCCGAACCAATCGACGCCTTCCTGTTCAAGCCGGCGCGCGCATTCCACCGCGCCATGACCGTAGGCGTTGGCTTTCACCGCCGCGAGAATCTTCACGTTATCGCCGACGTGCTTTCGAATGACGCGGTAGTTGTGCGCGAGTGCGTCGAGATCTATCTCTGCCCAGGTTGGTCTGCCCGGAATTGATTTGGATTTGTCCACAGATTACGCAGATTACACTGATTCAATTCGGAAGTGCATTCAAGCGGAAGCCGTAATCGGAACCGGACTCCCCTCGTGTTCTTCCAATCTGTGTAATCTGTGTAATCTGTGGATGATTCTTAGAACCCTTCGGTCCCGCGATTGATCCGCGCACCCTTCGACCGATCGAAGCGGCTGAGGTAGGCGCCGAGCGCGTCGCGGTCGAGATCGGCGAACTTGGCGAATTGATTTACGAAGGCGAGATAGACCGTGTCGGTTGGGCCATTGCGCTGCTTGGCGACGATCAGTTCGGCGATGTTTTTGTTTTCTTCCTGCTTGTTATATTGCTCTTCGCGATAGATGAACGCGACCACGTCGGCGTCCTGTTCGATCGCGCCGGACTCGCGCAGGTCGGCGAGTTGCGGTCGATGGTCGGTGCGGTTTTCCGGCGCACGCGACAACTGCGATAGCGCCACCATCGGCACGTCCAATTCCTTCGCCAACGCTTTCAGTTCGCGCGAGATTTGCGACACTTCCTGTTGGCGTGATTCAAACCGGCCGGACGAACCCGACATCAGCTGCAAGTAGTCGACCACGATCAGATCAAGCTGCTTCTGTTCGGTCGCCAGACGTCGGGCTTTCGCGCGCATTTCCAAAACCGAAATAGCGGCCGTGTCGTCAATGAAGATGCGCGCATCTGCCAGCCGTCCCAACGCTTTGCCGAGACGCGACCATTCTTCATTGGAAAGGTAACCAGTGCGAAACTTCTGCGCGTCCACGCTCGCTTCCGAACAAAGCATGCGCATAGCCAGCGCGTCGGCCGACATTTCCAACGAGAAGATGCCAACGACCGCATTGCCCTCGATCGCGGCATGCTGAGCCAGAGTCAAAGCGAGACTCGTTTTGCCCATCGAAGGCCGCGCCGCAATCACGATGAGATCCTGTTTTTGAAACCCTGCCGTCAGCGAATCGAGACCGCGAAATCCCGTAGGCACTCCGGTCACTACCAGGTCGCGATGCTCAACGGCCTCGGCTTTTTCCAGCACCCGTTCGGCCGGGTGCTTGATGTGCTCGAAGCCCTGGCGAATGCGCTCATCAGCCAGAGCGAAGATCGCGTGCTCAGCATGATCGAGAATATTCTGCGGCTCGTCTTCTTCTTCCAGTGCCTCGGCCGTAATCTTGTGAGCGACTTTGACCAGTTGGCGCAGCAGCGATTTTCCGCGCACGACTTTCGCGAATTGCACGACACTG
>DATANL010000089.1:0-4252 GCA_036266295.1 Pyrinomonadaceae bacterium
GCGATCGCGCAGGCCGCGCAGGAAACGCTGGCATCGCAGGACGCGAGTGAACTGCAGCAAATTGCGGCGACCGAGACGACGGCGCCGGCGGTGCTCGGTTATCTTGCCTCATTGAGCACTGCGGCGCGCGAAATACACGAAGCTATCGCCGGCAATGCCAATACGCCTGACGAAGCGATTGCGCTGTTGGCGCGCGGGACCACTAACGCATCGTTGATTGAGCTGATCACGATGAATCAGCAGCGCTTGATTCGGGCGCCGGAAATTATCGACGCGGTGCTCCTGAATCCGGCCCGCAGCGCCGAGGCCGAACGCCGGGTCAAAGAGGTTCGCGAGGAGTTTTTTGAAAAGGAGCGCGGGGCCCGGCAGATCGCCGAAGAGCTGCGCGCCCAGGGCAACACGGCCGCGGCCGAGTTCTTTGAAAGCGCTGAGCTGGCCACGGTCCAGGGACAGATGTCCATGGACGACGCGTGGTTGATTGCCCAGCACATCGAAGTATCGGATGTCGACATTGATGATTCGTGGCTGGCGCGCGAGTTCATTGCCGAGATGCTGATCGAAACCCCCGAGCAGCTCGCGGCCAACGCCCAGGCGGTGATCAATGCCGAAAAGATGGAAGGTGATATTTCGCCGGAACGCATTTCACTCATCCGCCGAATCATGTTCATGACCGTGAAGGACCGGGTGAAGCTGGCAATCAAAGGTGACCGCGAAGCGCGCGGTATTCTGATTCGCGATTCGAATAAGATTGTGGCCACCGGCGTAATTCACAATCCGCGGCTGACCGATCAGGAGGTTGAGAATATCGCCGCGATGCGCCAGATCTCGGATGAAGTGTTGCGCCTGATTGGAATGAATCGAGCATGGGCGCGCTCGTATCCGATTATTCACAACCTCGCGCGCAACCCGCGCACACCCATGGCCACGGCCGTGCAAATACTTCCGCGCATTCGCACCAGAGACCTCAACGCGATTTCACAAAATCGAAACGTGTCCGAAGCCGTGCGACGGCAAGCGTATCGATTGAGTCAAATGCGCGGCCCGGCGCATTGAGCGCTGTCCCCCGAGCTCCGCCTGTCACAGAGTTGTTACGATTGTCTGGTTTTTACTTGACCGTGAGAGGGAACGGGTGTACTTTGAGGGTGCTTTTCAGGTGTTTGACAGAGATAGCTAAGAACAGGCGCTCAAAGGCGGCAGGCTTTTACAAAGCGACGCGGCAGCTTTTCATTTTATCGCCGCAGACTTTTTACCGCCGTCAAGCACCACCTTTGAAGTAACAGGATCGCACGTAAGCGACGATTCTCAAGTCTGTGCCTAGCCATCCCTGTGTTCCCGAACCTACCCTGTTTTATGCCCCGCCGGTTGAGAAATTGGCGGGGCGCTTCTCTGCCTGTGGGTTTCAAGTTTAAGGTTTCAAGTTTCAAGTTGAACCAGGCGAACATGAAACCTGAAACTTGGAACTTGAAACCAAAAAAATTCACATCGCCAATCCGCCATCAACTTGAATCACTTGTCCGGTGATGTAACGCGCGTCGTTCGACAGCAGGAAACAGGCGATGCGGGCGACTTCATCAGCTTCGGCAAATCGGCCCAGCGGAATTTGTTCAAGCAGTTTCGTCTGGTACGTTTCGTCAAGCGCCGAAGCCATGTCCGTCGCCACCATTCCCAGCGCTAACGCGTTAACCGTGACTTTGCGGCTGGCGACTTCGCGCGCCAGTGCTTTGGTCAATCCAATCATGCCGGCTTTCGAGGCTGAATAGTTCGATTGGCCCGCCATTCCCACCACGCCGCTGATTGAGGTGATGTTGAGAATCGATCCGCCATCGTCCTGCCGCAGCATCACGCGCAGCGCGGCTTTCGCAAAATTCCAAGCGCCTTTCAGGTTGGTATCGATCACCGCATCCCAGTCCGCCTCTTTCATTCGCAGGATGAGCGTGTCGCGTACAATGCCGGCGTTGTTCACGAGAAAATCGATGCGTCCGAACGTGTCTTTCACCTGCTTGACCATTTCCGCTGCCGCGTCCGTGTTTGCGACATCGCCTTGCGCAGCCAGACAGCGAACGCCCAAAGCCTCAATCTCAGACTTTAGATTCTCGGCGGCTTCGGCGCTCCTGGCGTAATTGAACGCGACGTCCGCGCCGCGCCGCGCCAGTTCCAACGCTATGGCGCGCCCAATGCCGCGCGTGGCTCCGGTTACGATAGCTGCGCGTCCCGCAAACTGTTTTTCAGTACTCAATGTCTTTACCTCGTCGCGAATCTGTTGGCTTCAGAATGGCGCACTATAACAAAAGGTCACACGTCAGTACCATCCGCGTGAGCGAATGGATCAAGCTGCCGCTTGAACTGTGCGGATCCATTCGCTGACGCAAATCGTACTGACCACATCAGTCTCGCTGCTCGCTTTCCACCACCCGTTCTTTTATTGTAGAGATTCATCAAGACTATTTGATTTTTAGACCCCCACGTTCATTACCAGCAGTAAGTCAGGAGGGGAAAGTGAAGCTAATTGTTTTGGCCGCGGGTTACGCAACGCGGTTGTATCCGTTGACTTTGAATCAGCCGAAACCGCTTTTGCCGGTCGCCGGCAAACCGATGATGGAGCATGTCCTGGATAATCTCATGCCCATCGACGAAATCGACGAGATTTACATTGTTACCAATGCGAAGTTCGACGGTCACTTCGAGCGTTGGGCCAGCGAATACAAGACCGGACACAAGGTGCGGCCGATAAAGATCATCAACGATCGATCGACCGACGATTCAAACAAGCTCGGGGCCATCGGCGACACCAATCTCGTCATCGAACAAGCCAAAATCACCGAGGACATCGTGGTCGTCGGCGGCGACAATCTCTTCAGTGAAAGTCTGGAAGCGTTTGGCGATTTTTGCCGCGAGCGCGCGGCCCCGGTGACCGGTGTCTACGACGTCGGCGATCTGAACGAAATCAAAAAGTACAACGCGATCGAAATCGATGACGAGGATCGGATCACTTATTTTGAAGAGAAGCCGCAAGATCCAAAAACTACTCTGACGGGTATCGCTTTGTATTACTATCCCAAGTCCGTGCTGCCGCTGATCAAGCAATACATCGCCGAGGGAAACAATCCCGATCAGCCGGGACGACTGGTGCAGTGGCTGTATCCGCGAACGCCGTTTTATGTGTGGCGGGTACCCGGGATCTGGTTCGACGTCGGCTCGAAGGAAACTTTGGAAGAGGCGAATCGAATCTTTTCACAGCCGAATTAACGACCACATGAGGAACCCGATCGATGCTTGATCTGAATTACGTAAGAGAGAATCTCGAAGCGGTGCGCGCAGCTCTGGCGAAGCGCAGAATGCCCGCTGACGCGCTCGACGATTTCGCGCGCGCGGACGAAGAGCGGCGGCACGTGATTGCCGAATCAGATCGACTAAACGCCGAACGCAATTCTGCGAGCCGTGAAATCGGCGCGCTGATGAAGGAAGGGAAGCGCGAGGAAGCGGAAGGTCGTCGCCAGGCGGTGGGGCAGCTAAAGGATCGAATCAGCGAGCTGGACCGGAAACGCGACGAAGCCGAAACCCGGATGCGCGAGCTGCTTTCGACGCTGCCGAATTTGCCGCACGAGAGTGTGCCCGTCGGCGACGACGAATCGGCAAACGTCGAGGTCCGGCGCTGGGGCTCGAAGCCGGAATTCGATTTCGAGCCGAAGGACCATGTCGATTTGGGAACGGCGCTGGGAATTCTCGATCTCGAACGCGCCACCAAGATCACCGGCGCCAGGTTCGCAATTCTCAACGGCGCCGGCGCGCGGCTCGAGCGCGCGCTCACCAGCTTCATGTTGGAGCTGCATACGCGTGAACATGGCTACACCGAGACACTTCCGCCGTTCATCGTCAATCGCGAGGCGCTGTTCGGCACGGGCCAACTACCGAAATTCGAACAGGATCTTTTCAAGCTGGAGGACGAGCGCGGCTTTTATCTGATTCCGACGGCCGAGGTGCCGGTGACCAATTATTATGCGTCGGAAATTCTCGACGCCGCACAATTGCCGATGAAGTTCGTGGCTTACACGCCGTGTTTCCGTTCAGAGGCCGGCAGCTATGGCAAGGACACGCGCGGCGTAATTCGTCAGCATCAGTTTGAAAAAGTCGAAGTGGTGAAGTATGCCTTGCCGGAAAACTCTTACGATGAACTCGAGTCGTTGACGCGCGATGCTGAGCGGGTGCTGCAACTGCTGGGCATTCATTATCGCGTCGTCACTTTGTCGTCCGG
>DATANL010000090.1:0-12285 GCA_036266295.1 Pyrinomonadaceae bacterium
TGCGACTTGATGAAGTCATGCATCATGTCCATGAACCGTTTGTCGCCGCCGTGCGCGCCATCGAACATCATCTGCCGCAACATGTGCAGGATGAACGCGCCCTTTGGATAGACGAGGAATTGATATGCGGCGTAAGTCTTACCGCTGCTGAGCCGATAACCCTGCGTGACGGGTCCCACGGTATAGGGTTTCAGGTCGTGCGTCGCCGGCCTCGCCTGGGTGATTCGATCGTGTTGGTCGTGCCAGAACTCGAGAAACTTGCCGTTGTCTTTCATCGCAAATTGTATGAACAGCGACGCAGAGAATTCAGCGAAGCCCTCACTCATCCATTGATCGTGGTATGACTTCCAGCCGACCATGTGTCCCCACCATTGATGCGCAATCTCGTGCGGCGCGACATAGCGAAAGAAATTATCGGTCGCGAAGCGAGCGCCGCCCGCGAGATAACGTTGCGTCGGATCCATGAAAGCCGTAAACGGCATGTAGACCAGTGTGGGCCATGCCTGGCCAAAATTTCCGGCGGGTTGCTGCGTCAGCGCCAGCCGTTCAAATGGCAGCTTGCCGAAATAGGCGTTGTAAATGCGCGTTGAGTTTTCCGCGTCGGCCAGCATTTGACCGGCCATGCCGATCGTGCTCATCGATCCCATTTGGCTGGCGTTCCTCATCGCGCCTGATATTTCTTCGTTAGCGTAGAATTCGATCGTGTAACCCGTTTCGCTGTCGGCCACCTGTTTCTTCTTGAATACTCCGTAATTGAAGCCGGCCACCGCCAACTGGGTATCGCCGCTTGACCACTTCGACGCCATCAGATCGCCGTCTGCCGCTTCGGCTTCGACCGGCGCGCCGGTACCGATGAGGGTCTTGCCCTTGGGATAACGAAACGTCACGTCGAAGCGGGCCCGGTCACCGAAAGAGGTGCCTTCGTTGTTCGGGTACCAGGACAAACGGGCGCCGGGATTCACAAAAAAGTTGCCCCCGCCGACGTCAATCAGAGCGTCACCTCCCGCATATTCGAAATTGATTTTATAAGTCTTGCCGGCTTCGAGCGGCTGAGGAAAGATCACGCCAAAGTCGGCGTCTTCATCCTTCGCCTCCTGCACGAAGGCGAGTTCTTTACCGGCTTCGTCGCGCACGTGCGAAACGCGCAACGATCTAAACAGGGTAAAGGGCAGCACGCGCGCGCCGTTGTCCTGGACCTTCAGGGTCACGGTGTCATTGGCGACGAACCTGGTGCCGCGAATCGCTGCGTCGACTTCGTGACGCACGATGTCAAAGATGCGGTGATCTTCATTCGAGGACGCCGTGCCGTTGGCATATTCTTCGGCGCGATGAAACGCAGTCCAGAGGCCCCGGTCCGTGTCGCCGTAGCTCGAGAGCAGGACTTCTTCCGGCGAGACTTGCGGAATTCCCAACGGGTCATATTGGAAAAGCAATTTACTGTAGCGCTTGCCGTTAATGAACGCGGTGAAGAAGCCGGGCCGGTTCGTGTTATCAAGATCGACCAGCGTGCGCAGTTCATAGTTGCGCCGCAAAGTCTTCCGCAGCAGCGATTCGTTATCACGATAGAGGTCGCGCGCGTGTTCGGCTTGCGGCCCGCCGGTCGCCATCTTCGTCTGCGGCGACGCTTTGATCTCTTCAAAGGTTTTGTCGGTAAAGCGCAGGACCAGACGATCGAAATCTTCCTTGATCGAAGTTTCGTTGGTGAAGAGCGATAGATTGTGCTTTTCAATCTCGGTCGGCGGCGTGAGCGTAAGTTGGCCCTGGCCGATAAAGACCGCACCAACGTCGCGTTCGTCAATCGGCGGCGCAAAGTAAATCTCGCCACTCGTCAAAGTGAAGGTGGCCGCGTCGCGTTTGAGTACCAGGTTGTTGACGGTGGCGTACGGGCCGGCCAAATCGCCCGCGGCCTTCGCCGCCTCGCGCAATTTGTGGTACGTCGGATCAGTATTACCTTTTTCGCCGGTGTTGACGGTTACGGTGGCTTCGACCGGAGCCAGATCCATTTTTAGATCGACGGTCGCGGCCGCGCCTTCGTCAACCTTGACGTCCTCGCGCCGTGCTTCGCTGAAACCCTGCGCTGAAACGGTCACGGTGTACGCGCCCGGCGGCAAACCTTCAATCTTGAACTGACCTTGCTTGTCCGTAACGGCGGTGTAGGTTTGATTCGTGTTGGTTTCAGTCACGGTCACGGCCGCGCCCACGACCACCGCGCCTTTGGGATCGGTTATCTTGCCTTCAATACGTCCGCCGGCGCCGTGAACTGTGATGAGCGGCAGGGCAAACAGAAGAGCGCTGATGACGATCAGCACACGGGGTAGTCTTTTATTTTTCATGTTGGTGACCGCGCCGGGAAACTTCCTGGAACCTGGAATCCGGCGACTGCGCCGTTTGAGTGGTCGCATTATTTGCGTTCAGTGACGGCGCGTCAAGAGTTTTCCCCGCATCCACGCGTGCGTTCTTGTCTCTCCGTTCCGCGCATGGCATCCTGACGGTCGGTGTTTGTGGAGAGCAAAACCAGGACCCGACTGCTGCGCCGAATGGGTGAAGCGATCGAGCGCTTTCGCATGATCGAAGACGGCGATCGGATCATGGTCTGTTTGTCCGGGGGCAAAGACAGTCATGCATTGTTGGATTTGCTGCTCGACGTGCAGCAGCGGGCGCCCGTGCGATTCGAATTGCTGGCTGTCAATCTGGATCAGAAGCAACCGGGATTTCCGGCGGAAGTGTTGCCAAAATATCTGAATGAGCGGCGCGTGCCGTTTCGGATCGTGGAACGGGACACTTATGCGATCGTCAAACGTTTGGTTCCCGAAGGCAAGACTTACTGTTCGGTCTGTTCGCGGCTGCGTCGCGGCATTCTCTACAACATCGCGGTTGAAGAAGGTTGCACCAGGATTGCTCTGGGCCATCATGCCGATGACATCATCGCGACCTTCCTGCTCAATCTCTTCTATGTCGGCACGTTGAAGACGATGCCGCCGGTGCTGCGTTCCGACGACGGGCGCAATACGATCATTCGGCCGCTTGCCTTGTGCCGCGAAAGCGACCTCGCCCAGTTCGCAAACGAAGCGCAATTCCCCATCATTCCGTGCGACCTTTGCGGGTCACAACCAAACTTAAAGCGCGCGCGCGTCAAGCGACTGATCGACGATCTGGAAAAAGAGATTCCGAACCTTCGAGCTTCGATGCTGACGGCGCTCGGTAATGCGGTGCCCACGCACTTACTCGATCCGAATTTGTTCGATTTCACGAAATTGTCATCCACCGTTGGTGATGTGGAAGCAGAACTCGATCTGGTCCTGGGACATACAGACAGCGAACCGGCGCTGGTGACGATCGCTTGATTAGAGGCCAGGGTTAGAGATCAGAGGTTAGAGGTTAGAGATTAGAGGTCAGAGGTCAGAGGTTAGAGGTCAAGGTTAGAGGTGAGTGTACGAAGTAGAAAATGATGGGCCGTCAAACTGCCAGTCGGAACAAACGTCACGATTCCGATGACGAGTCTTACATCTAAACTCAAGCTCCAACCTAAAGCTCTAATCACAAACCTCTAACCTCTAGCCTCTAACCTCTAGCCTCTAGTCTCTTGTTCTCGCCTGTGGTTAAATTCGCCTGTGGCGACCAATCCCAGACGCGAGATTGATCTCTCCGGCTTTCCCAGCGGCACGGTGACTGAGTACACCACGCTGGTCTGTCTCGCCTGCATCTTCGATATCTTCACCAAGCAACTGGGCCTCGCGCCGCGTACGGCATTTTCAGAAATCAAACGCCACACGCCGACGATCGAAGAGTTAACCAGCCGCACCACGATGCGGCCTTATTTCGATAGCGACGAGAAGCACCCGCATTGCCCTCATTGCGGATCGGGCAAGCGCTGGCTCGCGCGCTTTGACACCTGCTGCATTGAAGGCCGCAAGACCACCGATGCGCCGCGGCGCGCGCTCGTCAAGAAACTGCCACAGGCCGGCGAACAGTTTCTGTTTGTCGAAAAGAAGTCCGACTCGCGCGCAGTGTTCTTCGAATGGCTCGACACTTTGCGCGTGAATTTGGATTTGAATGACGAAACCTGGTTGTTGGCAGCCACGCGTAACTACCTCGAGCGTCGCGATCCGAAAACGAATTGGGAAGAAGTCTTCACCGCTATTCGCGTCGTACGCCGGTCGTCTCGCATCGCCGAAGGTTGGGAACGCGACGGCGCGCGTTTATTTCTGGCGCCAAAGATTTACGGCGAGGCCTTGCTGATTCAATACCTCGTCAGCCGCTCACACGCTCACGGCGGATTGACGCTAGAAGGCAGGCTCACGTTGCTGGAATTGATCCGGCGGCTGCGATATTTCGGATATCTCGATCAGCTCGGCATCGTCGAACGCGAACCCGGCGAGGTGTTTGAGAAGATCATTGAACACCTGGCGGCGACCCAGGATTGGTCACAGCAAACTGTCAGTACCGCGGGCCGTAGCGACGAGGTCGTCAAAAAAACTTCAAAGAAGTCGCCAAAGAAATCATCAAAAACCCGCAAAACAAAAAAGACCGCGCCCGAACCTGAAGCAGTGATCAGCGAATCAGTCAAGCTGCATTACATCGTCGATCGCCGCGACTTTCTCGAAAAGGTGAAGAGCGTCTACGCGAGCTATGCGTGATCGATCGTCACGCCTCTCGATGCAGAATGAAGTCAGCAATTGATTTAAGCAGCTGCGTCGATCGTTCGATTCTTTGAAGGGCGTCACAGGTCGCACGATGGACATCTACGATCGTCGCGCGCGTCGCCTCGATTCCATGAATCGAGGGAAAGGTCGCCTTCCTGGCGCGCGCGTCCTTGCCGGGCGTCTTGCCTAACTCGTCAGCAGTTGCCGTCACGTCAAGCAGATCATCGGTAATCTGAAACAGCAATCCCAGGTGGATTCCGTAGTCGGTAACCGCTGCTAGTTCCTCGTGGTTAGCGCCGCTGATCAGCGCGCCCGCGCGCGCCGCCGTGTATATCAACGCGCCCGTCTTGTGAGCATGAATCCGATTTACTTCATCGCCATCGACGGCGTGCGACTCGGCTTCGAGATCCAGCGCCTGGCCCGCGACCATGCCTGTCGGTGTGCCGGCTGCGCGCGACAGTTCCGCCAGCAATCGCACGCGAAGTTCAGCCGAGAGGTTGTCATCCTCAGCGATCGTCTGAAACGCTAACGCCTGCAACGCATCGCCGGCGAGGATCGCGGTCGCTTCGTCGAACTGCACGTGACAGGTCGCTCGCCCACGGCGCAGATCGTCGTCGTCCATCGACGGCAGGTCGTCGTGAATCAACGAATAACTGTGAATCATCTCGAAAGCGCTCGCGGCGCCCAGCAGTTGATTTATTGGGGCGCCAAAAGTTTGTCCGGCCGCGATCAAGAGTGCAGGGCGAAACCGTTTACCACCCGCAAAGACGCTCCAGCGAATTGCGGCGTGGACGCGCTCAGGCGATTGCGACTCTTTCGGGATGAGCCGATCGAGTTCGGTATCGATGAGCGTGCGGCAGGAGGCGAAAAATTCGCGGGTGTCGTTGGCGTAAGGTTTCACCACAGAGGACACAGAGGAATAAACAGTCAGGAAAGATTCAGTCGTTGTCTGATTCGTTCTCAGGCTCAAACGGTGCAGTGGTTGATTGCCCCTTGTTGTCGCGCATCAGAATCTCAATGCGGCGTTCAGCCTGATTCAGACGATCCTGGCATTCGCGTGAAAGCGCGACTCCGTGCTCGAACAGTTCGAGACTGCGTTCCAGCGGCAGCTCACCCTGCTCAAGCTCACGCACAATGCGTTCGAGTTCTTCCAGCGAAGACTCGAAGGTTTTAGGTTTAGTGGTGCTCATTGATTATCGCGCGACCCGCAGTCGGGCTGGGTCGTCGACGCCGGCTAACAGCCTGGTCTATCTACTGAGCGGCGAAAGATTGTTTAGCTGCCGCTGCAACTCATCCTGAAGATGGCCGCCGTTCGTTGGCAAATTGTTGACCATCGCTTTCGCCAGCATCATTGCCAGCTTGTCATCCTGGACGGCAATCACGCGCCAGCGGTCGCCGGTCTGGATCATTGTAAGCTGAATCTGCTCATCTTTCAGATTCACGGCGGCGCGCGCCGTATTATTTTCCTGCTTGATGTCGGCAAAGCGCGGTATCGCGAGGGCGATGACCACGAAAGGTTTGTCGGCGGCGACGTCGGTCAAACGCTGCAACTCTTTGACGAGTTGATCGTGCAGAGTCTCTTTCACTTTCGCCGAGGAGGACATCCGGTTGAGATCGATCTGGGAAGCCCAGACCGCTGACGCCGGGATCCGCGCGCGAATCTGCGAAACAAAATCGGTCGCGATTTTGTCAGTGTCGAGAATGTTGTCGATACTTTGCCGATCGTTCCGCTGCGTCGCGTCAACCAGCAGGGCGAGTGAGTAGGCCGGACTGCTTTGATAATGCCGCCACCAAAGATAACCGCCGCCGGCGATGCCGCCGATAACCAGAACGAGGAGCACGGCGATGATTGCGACCACGCGACCGACGCCGCTGCGCGATGAACGCTCGCGACGACCGGCGACAGCAGACGGTGCCGCCTCGCGGTTATCGAAGTTGATGACGATCCGATTTGGTTTCATCCTATTCCTGTTTCGTCCCTTCGACCCGACAATCTATTTCGCCTTTCCACAACCGCAGGCGCAATTCGTCTCCAATCGAAGTCTCGTTTGCTTCGCGAACCACGCGACCCTGCGCATCGTGCGCGATGGCGTAGCCGCGTTCAAGCACGCGCAGCGGCGACATGGCGTCCAGCGCGGCGGCGGCGAGGCCAAACTTTCGCTGGGCGGCTTGCAGGTGCGCGGCCATCGCGCTGTCGCGCGAATTATTTAACGATTCGAAGCTGGCGCGTGACGCAGCCAACAACGAATTCAGTTGCGGCAGCGAGACGTTTCGTGCGGCGACGTGCAAACGACGGTGCGCCGTTCCGAGCGCGGCCCGCATCGTTGTTTGCAAACGATATTCGGCCGCACTGGTCGCCGTCAACGCATCGCGCAGACGCGCGGCTACCGCATCGAACGCCGTCGATAACGCTAGTCGCTGCACCTGGTTCCGCGTGCCGGCAATTCGATGCTGCATCGATCGCCCCAGCGATTTATTCAATGAAGCCAGCCGCGCGCACAACTCTGCTTCATGTGCGGCGACCATCTCAGCTGCAGCTGATGGCGTCGGGGCGCGCTGGTCGGCCACGAAATCGGCGATCGTAAAATCTGTTTCGTGGCCGATCGCGGAAATGATCGGGATCGCCGAAGCGCGTATCGTCCGCGCCACGGCCTCTTCGTTAAAGGCCCAAAGATCTTCAATCGACCCACCGCCGCGGCCGACGATGATTACATCGATGGTTCGATCAAGCCGGCCGTCGCGCAGAGCGCGCTGATGATGCTCGTTGAGAAAACGAATTGCGCGCACGATTTCATGCGCGGCTCCTTCGCCCTGCACGCGCGTGCTCGCGATCAAAATGTGAACCGAGCGAGTGCGGCGCGAGATGACGTGGAGAATGTCCCGTAGCGCCGCCCCGTTCGCCGAAGTGACGATGCCGACACGCTTGGGAAACATGGGAATCGCGCGCTTTAATTCCGGCGCGAACAATCCTTCCGCCTGCAAGCGCGCCTTAGTCTGTTCGAACGCGAGTTGCAACGCGCCGGCGCCCACGGGCTCGAGCGAATCGACGAGCAACTGGTACTCGCCTTTCTGTTCGTACACGCTCAAGCGTCCGCGCGCGCGCATCAACATTCCGTCTTCAACCCGAAAACGAATTCGCTGGTTCGTGCTGCGATAACACGCCGCGCGCAGTTGGGCGAACTCGTCTTTCAAAGTGAAGTACCAGTGGCCGGAAGTGTGCGCGCGAAAATTCGAGACCTCGCCCTCAACCCAAACCGAGGCAAAGCGCTTTTCCAGCGCGCCGCGAATTTGCTGCGTCAGTTCCGAGACGCTGACCGGACGGCGTTCAGTCGAATCGAACAGCGATGCCAGTAAAGGTTGCGACATGATTAGGTGGTAAATCCCGGCGCCAGCAAATTCATCATCCGGGCCGGATTCTTAATCTCCTGTTTCGTCATCCATTCTTCCGATTGCGCCACGAGTTGCCGACCGCGATCGCCGCCGCCGATTTCGCCTAATCGTCGTCGGGCGGCGGCAGCGTAGAGGCTCATGTTGACCGTGTCAAAGTCTTTCGCCGCTTTTTCCAACAGTGCGATGGCGCCGGTCTGATCACCGCGTTGGCGCGCGATGCCGGCGCGAATCAGCGTCGCGAACGGATTTGCGTACGGCATCTCTTCTTTTTCGATTTTCGTGGCTAGTTTTTCCGCCAGACGCAGGTGCCGTTCGCGCTGACTGCCCACGGCGCTGGCCAACGCCAGACGAGCTTGAATGTGAAGTGCATCGATGCGCAGGCCCTGGATACGCAGCAGCATCGACTTTTCGACGGCCCTGATTTGTCCTTCGATGTGTTTGTGCGCCACTTCGTAATCGCCGGTGTACATCTCGATCTGCGCGAGCGCCACCAGCGAGCTGTAATGCTGCAAATGAAATCCGGCGCGCGGCCAGGTGGTCATCGCCGAAATCACTTCGTCGCGCGCTCGCGTAGGATCGTCGGCTGCCAACCAAATTATGTTCAGCCGCGTTCGCAGGTCAGTGGCCGAGAACAGGTTTCCCTGTTCCATCGCGGCTGAGAGTAGTTGCGGCACTCGTCGCGAAATCTCAACCATCTCGCCCATATACAACATTGAGACCAGCATGAACCGGTTCGCGATCGTCAACTCCCAGGTGGCGCCGGTGCACTGGTTGCGCAGAATCTCAGCCGCGCGCTCCAAATAATCAGCCGCGTGTTGCCATTCGCCCATCAGGTACGAACTCAGACCGCGCGCCCAGATTGCCATGGCCTTCGAATGTGGATTACCGGCCCGGGCCGCGAGCGTTTCAGTTTTTTCGATTAATTGCTTGACGCGATCCTGCGCCGCTCCGCCACCACGCGCGGCGGCCTGGCTCACTTCGAAAGCCATGGCCCGCGCGACGCGGGAAACTTCGCCGGCGCGCAAAGCGAGCAGCAGATGCAGACTTTGGAAATCGGCGCCGCGAATGAGATCGACCACACCCAAACCGGCTGCGACGGCCCAACAAATATCTATCCGCAGCAAATCCGTTTCGGGGATTTGATCGACAGTCCGTTCGTGAAAGCTCAAACCGCGCAACGAAATCCACAAGCGACGCCGCGCCAGCGAAAGCAGCGCCCGCTTTGGACCTTTGGCCAAACGGAAGCCGGCACTCTCGAGCACCACGCGAAAAACTTCCAGACCTTCTTCGATGTGGCCGCCCATCAAAAGCTGCGCGCCCGCGCGTTGTCGCAATTCGAGAGCGCGTCGCGCCGACGAAATCCTGGCAGCTTCGAGAAACTCGTGCGCCGCTTCCGCCGGCCGTCCGGCGTTGGCGAGCGCGTCGCCCAGACCTACTTTGAGATCGAGCAGGTTGGGCGCGTCCGGCTTAAGTTCGATCGCTCGCCGAAAATAGAGTGCCGCGCGATCGAAGGCGAGGGCGCTGGCTGATTTGTGCGCAGCGGCTTCGGCGTGAATGGCTGCGCGATCGGTGTCGCCCGCGCCGAGATAGTCTTCGTACAGGCTTTCAGGATCATCGAGGCCGCGCGCTTCGATCGTTTGCGCCAGCCGGCGATGGATATGACGCCGTTCGCCTTCTTCGAGCAATGATCCGATCGTTTCTCCGATTCGATCGTGATAGATCTCGATGCAATACGGGGCGCCGCCGCTGCGAACGAACTGCGCCGCGCGCAACATCGGCAGCAGGTGCTGCGGATCGCGCGAGATCCCGGCAGCGGACAACGCCACTGCTTCGTCAACCGGCCGGCGCGCGACCGCCAATACGTCGAGCAACTCGCGAGCGCCCGGCGGCAACTGCTCCATGCGTTCTTCGAGCATCGTCGTCAGCGATCTGCCCTCGGCGGCCGCGTGTTCATTCATCATCCCGTAATGCGCCAGTTGCTCGAGCAAAAAAGGATTGCCGGCCGCCTCGCGCACAATCGATTCAATGAATGGCTCGCCGGGAATGTGGGCGTCGGCAAAAAGCGAGCGCGTCAATTCGCGCGCTTCAGCGTCGCCCAACGGACCCACAAACAATTCGCGACTGGTGGCCGTCCCCGTTTGTGCCAGCAGCTGTTTCAAGAACGGCGCGTCCTCGATGTCGTCCGAGCGAAAGCTGGCAATCAGTAACAGTGGCGGCGCGTCGGGCGGCCGCAGCAGATCTTCCAGCAGAAAAGTGCTGTCAGTATCGGCCCACTGCAAATCATCTATGTAAATGACCAGCGGTTTTTGTTTCGCGACATTGGTCAGCAACTCACGCAGCGCCCCAAAGGCCTGCCGGCGCAAAGTGAATAGATCGATCGTGTCCGTCTGGGCCGCACGCGCATCGAAGACCGCGTCAACCTGAAGCATGACGGGAAACACTCTGGCCAGGGCCGCGCGATTTTGCGGCATCAAACCTTCAGCCTTTGCGCGACGCAACGAGGCCAGGTGTTTACTCAAGCTGTCAACGACGCCGTCGAGTGCTTTGTAAGGAACGGATTCGCGTTGATAACAGCGGCCCTGCAAAACGATCGCGTTGCGCGTTTGCGCTTTCAGTTGATCGAGAAAGGCGCGAGCCAGCGTCGATTTGCCCATTCCGGAAATGCCATGGACGTAAACGGCCACCGTCTGTCCGGCGCGGGTGGCGCGAAAGGCATCGTGCAATTCGGCGACTTGATGCTGGCGACCAAAGAATGGACTCTCGCTTAGTCTCGGCGGCGCTGATCGATTGACGCCGAGCGCGCGCAGGATCTCGCGGGCAGTCGGTCTCGCGTCCGGTTCGCGCCGCAACAATTTCATGCAAAGCTCGTTGAGATCGCGCGGGACGTTGGGATTGATCTCGCGCGGCTGGATTGGATCGCGAGTCTGCTTCCGCAACATGACTTCGAAAAATTTTCCCCGGAACGGCAGCCGCCCGGTCAACGCCTGATACAGCATAACGCCGACGCTGTACCAATCGCTGGCTTTCGAAATTGCGGTCTGCGCGCCTTGCTCGGGCGACATGTAGTCAGGCGTTCCCGCCAGCAGGGTTTCGTGAAGTTCCGGATTGATGTCTTCAACCAGCCCAAAGTCCAGGATTACGACGCGGCCTTCATTCGTAACCAGCACATTCGAAGGCTTGAGATCGCGGTGAATCTTCCCCAGCTCATGCAGCCGGTTCACGCCCTCGGCGAGTTGTCGCAGCGCCGCGCGCAGCCGATCCTCATCGAGCAGGAAATTCGCCGCGTCCAGCGACTCGTCGTGCACGGACGCGCGTTCGTCTTCGTCCAGAGAGATATGCGAACTGTCGAAAATTTCGGTGTCGGCTTCCGAGTCTGACGATTTCATCGAAGTCTCGCGCGGCACCGGTAGCGTGTTCTCGTTATCAGTTGCAGACGTGCCCACCGAGTCCGGCCGCACGTAGTTGATGAAGGTCACGCCGTCGATCAACTCCATGGTGAAGAACCATTCGTCATCCTCGGACATCAGTTCATAGAGAGTCACCAGGTTCGGATGGGCGACGTCCGCGAGCGTGCGAAATTCACGTTTGAAGCGATAGATGTGCGAGGCTTCGGCCAGGGTCAGGGTCTTCAGCGCCACGGTGCGATCCGTTTCGCGGTCGTGGGCTTCGTAGACGACGCCCATGCCGCCGGTTCCGAGACGACGCCGCAAACTGAAGCGCGATGTGCCGACAAATTCTCTGGCGGGTTTTACCACGAGGGGACCTCTGAACGCTGGAGCGACGACGAACGTGTTGACAGATGAGCAATTGTGCCTTACATGAATTGCGCAAGCAAATTTGTGTTCGCGATCGAGGTGATGATGGATTGGCGAGTTCTGTTCACGACGTTTGGAATAATTTTTCTGGCTGAGCTGGGCGACAAGACTCAAATCGCGGCGATGACGATGGCGGCGCAGAAGAAACGTCCGTGGGAAGTTTTCGTCGGCGCGTCGCTGGCGCTGGCCGCGGTGTCGGCGATCGGAGTTTTAGTCGGTACGGCGTTGGGCCAGTACTTGCCGATCGAATGGATTAAACGCGTCGCGGGCGCCGCATTCATCGTGATAGGGTTTCTGGTGCTGATTGGAAAATTCTGATTTGGAGTGCGCCGGCAGAGCGCAGCGGCGACGGCGCTTTGGATTACACTGCTTGCGAGCAACAAACCTGATTAGAGAGTCCGCATAGATTTAGGTTTTATTATTCGATATCCAGAGCG
>DATANL010000091.1:0-7361 GCA_036266295.1 Pyrinomonadaceae bacterium
CGTGAGCGTGGACGCGCATCCAGGCCCGAAGGGCCGAAATGAAATAGCCACGTCCGTCAGGGCGTGGTTTTCGCGTTTTGGGTTTTTCCGAAAGCGCCCAAGGTGCGACATGAATTCGTGTCGGCCTTTCAGGCCTCGACCGCCATTTTTAGGAATTCGATCCACGGCCTCACGGCCGTGGCTATTTCATCTCGGCGCTCAGCGCCGGCGACGCAAGTTAATAACTTGCGCCACACTGCTGACTGCTCACCGCTCACTGCTCACTTGCTTTCTGCTTTCCGCCCTCTGCCTTCTGCCTTCGGCGCTTTCGCAAACTCCTCCGACTCCGTCTCCAACACCGACGCCGGTCCCATCTCCATCACCTTCGCCCACGCCGCCGCCAAACCTGCATCAATGGGGCGCGGTGACTTCGTTTCATGGCTTGCCGTCTGATCGAACGCACGCAATTGCGCAGACACAATATGGCGTGACGTGGTTCGCGACTGATGGCGGGCTCGCGCGTTATGACGGACGCCGGACCAACGCGATGAATGCGGAAGGTCTCCCGCCGGGACGCGTGTTGACGCTCCGGACTGAGGAGTCAGGCGCGCTTTGGATTGGAACCGACAACGGCGCCGCGCGTTTGGCGAACGGCAAATTCAACGTGGTGCCGGAAACCAACGGCATGACGATCAACGCGATCATTTCGCCCGCGCGCGATCACGTATTCCTCGCGACCGACAGCGGACAGATTTTCGACTGCCAGGTGAAAGAGAAACCACCGTCAACCGTTCGGGAAAGTACAACGGATCCCTCAGTCGTGGCGCGGCCACTCTTCAATCAACCTTTGCAAAGCGCGGACAAAGATCATCCGGGTCCGCTGAGGATTACCAGCCTCGCAATGATCGGCGAAAAGCTCTATGCCGGCACGCAGAGCCGCGGCGTGGTCCTGGTAGAAAATGGCGAAGCCAAAGAGATCGTCAGCAAGCCGCGCAGTTATTTCATCAATGCCCTGCTAACGGATGGCAACGGACGGCTGTGGGTCGGAGCGCAGGCGCGTGGCGATGATAGCGGCCTGCTCGACAGCAGCGATCTACTGAAGCCGACGAAGACTGTCGCCCAAACCGGAGCGGTAACCGCCATCGTTCGTGGAAATGGGAATGATGTCTGGGTCGCGACCGACGGTCACGGAGCTATCCGTCTGGAAAACGGAAAGCCCGTTGAGAAATTCACTTTCGAAGGTACCGGTGGCGCGCTTCGTTCCGATCACATTTCCGGAATCTTCATCGACGCCGAGGATGTGGTGTGGTTTGCGACCGACAAAGGCGTCTGCCGATACGATCCGAATGCCATGCGCGCTGAGACCGTCAGCGAAGACCCATATGCAAATTTCGTCCGCGCCTTGCTGCGAACTTCTCGCGGACACTTGTTTGCCGGAACGAATTCAGGGCTTTATCTGAATGACGGCGGCAAAAAGTGGTCGATGATTCCGGAAATCGGCCGGCGAATTGTCTACGCCCTCGGAGAGGATCCGGGTGGCCGCGTGCTGGTCGCGACGGCCAGCGGCCTGTTCGGATCGAGCGGCGCCGGCGACGGCAACTTCACGCGGATAGCGCCATCTTCAGATCAAGATAATGTACGCGTGATCACCACCGTGGCGGGAACGACTTACATCGGCACGTGGGGCTATGGCGTTGAGAAGTTGCAGGGCTCGCAGCGAACACTCGTTTGGCCGGAGGCAGGTGCCGACAGTCACCTGCGCGAAATCACCAGTCTCGGCAAAGATGCAAACGAACGTCTCTTGATTGGCACCGGCGCCGGTGGTCTTTATTCATTCGATGGCAAGCAAACGGTCAGCGACCCAGCTTTGGAAAAATTGAAAGGCGATGCGATTTGGGCCACGCTCGCAGATGACGCAGGGCTTTGGATTGCTTCAACAAAGGGCCTGTTTCTATTACGGGCCGGCGAATTGAAAGACATCGCCACTGGAATCAAAGCGCGCAGTTTGACTCCAAGCGCAGACGACGTTCACGCGAAACAGATTTGGTGCACGACCGTGGGCGCCGGCTTGATCAAAGTAGCGCTTGACGATCAATTCGGCCCGGTCGTATCGCGCCTCGACATCGAGCAAGGGCTCCCGTCGCAACTGGTCTTTGCCGCTCTGTCTGAGAAGACGGCCAGCGGGGCCGAGAACGTAATTGCCGCTACGAATCGTGGCGTGGTGCGCTATCAATCGTCGCAGGTTGCTCCCACGGTGGTGCCGGCGCGGGTCATCAGCCAACGCATTCATCAATCGGTGGAACTGTCGCAACGTCTGCAACTCGATTATCCGCAGAATAGTCTGCTGCTCGATGTCACGGCGATCAGTAGCCGCACTTTTCCTGAGCAGTTTCAATATGCGTTTGCGCTCTACGATCGATCGGGGAAGATCATTCGCGAAAAAGTCGCTCACGATTCGCAGTTCGCGATGGAGAAACTTTCGCCGGGGACCTACAAAGTCATCGCGCGCGCGTTTACGAAAGACCTGACACCCGCGGTCCCGCTTTCGTTTGAATTCACCGTGGCGCGCGCGCCGTTTCCCTGGACCTCGACGGCGCTCGGCGTGCTGCTGCTGTTCGCGTTGATTGCGTTGGCCTGGGGTTATTTTCAGAACCGGCGAATTCATCGCACGAGCGGCGAGTTGGCTGCTGCCAATCGTGAATTGGCCAGCGCTCGCTTGCAGTTGGCGAATGAAACTGAAACCGAACGCCGCCGCATCGCGCGTGACCTGCACGATCAGACCCTGGCCGATCTGAGAAATCTTGCACTCCTGGTTGATCAACTTCCGGCCGGCGGCGCTAACGGCCTGCGCGCCAATCGCGCGCCGTCACAACCGAGCGCTTTGCGTGCCGAAATAGAATCGATCTCACAGGAAGTCCGCCGCATTTGCGAAGACTTGAGTCCGTCCGCGCTGGAGAACGTAGGTCTCTCGGCCGCGTTGCAGTTCGCGCTGTCTCACGCGGTTGAGCACGCCGCGCCTGATTGCAGATTCGGTTATGAATTCAACTGCGACGATAGTTTGGATGAGAAGCTCAATTTGCCGCCGAGCACGCAGATTCAAATCTATCGCATCGCCCAGGAAGCCTTGAGCAACGTTTGCCGTCACGCCGGCGCGCGTCACGTCCGGATGAGCGCAGTAGTTTCTCCGGCCAACGAATTCCAATTGCGGATCGAAGATGACGGCCGCGGATTTGATGAAACGACGTCGAAAAGGAAATCGGGCCGCGGCGTCGCCAACATTCGCGCGCGCGCGAGTATGATTGATGCCAGTGTTGATTGGCAGACCGTGAACGGCGGCGGCACGGTTTTCACGTTAACGAAATGACGATCGAAATGATCAGCGTAAGTGACGAAGTGCGAGCGGCACTGTCTGAATCTGCGCCGGTAGTCGCACTCGAGTCGACGGTCATCGCGCACGGATTGCCTCGGCCGCAGAATCTTGAAACCGCCAGACGGCTCGAGCAAATCGTTCGCGCTGAAGGAGCGTTGCCCGCCACCATCGCAATGGTTTCCGGAAAAATGAAAGCGGGCTTGAGCAACTCGGAATTGGAATTATTTGCCAACGCCGACGATATCAAGAAGCTCAGCGTGCGCGACCTCGCCATAGGTTTCGCCAGAAATTGGAATGGGGCAACGACGGTCGCTTCGACGATGTGGATCGCGCATCGCGCAGGGATCACCGTGTTCGCAACTGGCGGCATCGGCGGCGTCCATCGTGGGCCACTACCGGACGTGTCGGCAGATTTACCCGAGCTCGCGCGCACGCCCATGATCGTCGTTTGCTCGGGAGCGAAGATCGTGTTGGATCTGCCTGCCACGCGAGAATGGTTAGAGACCAACGGCGTAACTGTTGTCGGATTTGCCTGCGATGAGCTGCCCGCATTTTATTCCCGCACGAGCGGTCTACCGGTAGACGTGCGATGCGACACGCCGGAAGAAGTTGTACGCATCTTTACGGCACAGCGCGAACTCGGATTACAGTCGGCGTTACTGGTAACCGTTCCCGTGCCGAGTCAGGCGCAAGTCGAATCATCGACGTTAAGTGATGCGCTCGATGAAGCGCTGTCCGAAGCAACTCGTGAAAACGTCTCCGGTCGCAGCCTGACTCCGTTCCTGCTGGCGCGCATGTCCGAGCGCAGCGCCGGAGCGACCTTGCGCGCTAATATCGCGTTACTCGAAAACAATGCGAGAGTCGCCGCGGCAGTTGCGCGCTGTCTGTAGCGCGACTTATTAATTTGCGATTCACCTCATCGCCGCTCGAACAAACGAAGATGTGAGATTGTCGCCAGTGCCGATTCAGCCCGGCATCAAAAAAAATTGTTGTCCGAGTGATTGCTACCCGCGCCTGCTTCTTCAATTTGCTCGATCCCCTGCCACTTGAAACCTGAAACTTGAAACGGTAGTATCGTTTTCCGCGTGGGGCAGTAGCTCAGTTTGGCAGAGCGCCGCGTTCGCAATGCGGAGGTCAGGGGTTCGATCCCCCTCTGCTCCACCATTTGTTTTCAACCATTTACAGCAACAGGCAACTGTGGCTGTTTTGGCCAAGTGGCCAATACGTGACCAACTTTTCCAAAAGTAAGCTTCATGGCCTCGACGGCGACTCGCTTACTGCCTTCAACCATCCTTACGTAACGCATCGTCACCCGGACATCTGAGTGTCCGAGAAGTTGTGCGATCGTGAACGCGTCGCAACCCGCTTCGGCCAGCCGAGTTCCGAAAGTTGCCCGCAGATCCTTCCAGATCAAACCTTCGATTCCAGCAAGTCGGCAGGCTGTATGAAAAGCTGTTTTCGTTTCCTGCAAACAAGACTTGGTTTTAGGGTTGACGAAGACGTAATCGTCGGGCCGCTTGTTCTTGCACAACTCCGCCAGAGCATCTCTGACATCATCGTTCATCGGAATATCGCGTGGCCTTCCGTTCTTAGTGTTACGTGCGGTCACGATGTTGCGAAGGAAATCAACCTGGTGGCGTTTCATCCGCAACTGTTCACGCATACGCATCCCGGTGCCGAGTGCAACGATAACGGCAGGCTTCATGTGAGCGCGTGGCCCGATCAGCACTGCCATCAGTCTGGGCTCCTCTTCCGGCAACAAGTACCGGTCGCGGAGGTTATCGAGAGAAAACAGGTCCACCTTGTGACAAGGATTCGATTCAGCTTTATCGAACTTAACCGCTAAGGTGAACGCCGAGGCCAGCAAGGACAGTTCTCTATTAACCGTTGCCGGCCGCCGGTCGGTTTCGTTCTTAGTTTGAGTGTTCAATCGATCAATCTTGAACTTCTCTACCATCTGAGCCGAAATCTCTCGCAAGGCCTTTCCCTCGAAGTAGCTTTTCAACATTGGGAGCATGTAGGAGTCATCGCGCCAAGACTTCTTGTTGGTTTTTGACCACGGCAGATAGACTTGATCAAGGAAGTCCGAAAACAAATCGGTTCCCTTCTCTTCGACTGCATACCGCTTCTCAAACAACTCCTGCTTGGCTTTGAGTTCCGCCTGCTCTGCATCCCACTTCGTGCGAGCTAAGGAAACAATTTTTCGATACCGAGCGTTCGTGGCGCGGTCTCTGAAATCGTATCCGTAGCTGGTGGTTCCATTCTTGTTCTTCTTCTTAAAGACCGACATCTTTCTCCTTGAGGTTGCAGCCACCAAAGAGAATGGCCGCATGGTAGCAGCATCAAGCCATGAAGTCACTTGCGACTTTCAGCCTTGGTCCAGGCGACGATCTCGTCTAAATCAAAGCGCAATAGGTTGGAACCCGGCAGCTTTCGGTAGGGTATGCGGCGTTGCGAAACCATCTCGTAAATCGTCCTGGGCTTCACCTTCAGCATGGCGGCAAGTTCGGAGACTTTTAGGAATTGCGGACGGCTCGGGAAGGCCGAGACTTGTAGACTCGCACTCATGGCTTGACCCTTAGTTGATTTGGCGAATCAGGAGGGAAACGGCTCGTAGACATCTGCTCTATCAACCAGTGTGCCGCGCTTGCCCATGGCCTCGATTAAGTCTCAGTGAGAGGTGTTATCGGTGTGGTTTCTTAGCAAACTCCCAAAATATTTATGCAGAACAAGGCCGAGTAAAAATGGAAAGGAAGAAGTTAACCTGTCAGAAAAAACGTCAACGTATGTATTTCGCGACGCTTACTAAATCCGTTTCTTAAAGGCGGCACTGGTATTGTGGTTGCACTTAGACTCAGCTAGACTGCCAATCTCATATCAGAAAGCATTATCTAGTGGACCAGGAGGCTTACGTATGCAGTTCGGCCTGATTTGCCCTAGATACGTATTCCGCTATCCGCAGCAAAATTGAAGTAGCCGTCATCTGGGCTCGGGGCCAACGTAGTATTTTAACTTTGATGGCTTGGAAAGTTGACTGTGCTGTGTCTTACGTCCGACTGAGGGAGGTGGAAAATCAAAAAAGCTAAGGATGAGCCGCTCGCCTCGCTAAAGGATGGCATGCTGCCGGATTTCATCACAGGCAAGCCTGTGAAGGAAACACCGAAAGAACTAGTGCGTCAGGAATTGGCGCGTGTACTCCTTTTTGAGTACGGAATTTCCCCACAGGATATGCAGCCGGATTTTCCGATGCAGATAGAGCGGAAGCGCAAGCGCGTCGACATTGCTATTTTCGAATCCGGCCAGGAACACACAGTTGAGCACCTTAGGCGCGCCGTCATCTGCCGGCCTCAACCTAAGGTTAGTGCTCGCTCGGTCATCAAACTCCGCGATCATGACCAGGCGAAAGAAGATCTCGAGGAACTCAAGGATGTTATGTCGGCTGCTGAAGGCTGTCTGTGGGGCCTCTGGACTAATGGGATAGAGCAATTCTTTCTTAAGAAGATCCCGAAGCGTTTCGAAGTGAGTTTCGAACCTTGCGGTGATTGGCCAATGGCTGACGAATCGCTGGGTACGCCAGACGTGCTTTCCAAGTCCTATTTAAGGAAGGCATCGGAAGAGTCGCTTCGTCGCGCATTTCGCCGGTGCCACAACTTCATACATGGTAATGAGGGCATGCCGAAGGACGCAGCATTTTGGCAGTTTCTTTACCTAATCTTTGCCAAGATGTACGACGAGCGCCACAACAATGGCCGCCGTCAATTTTGGGCTGGACCGAGAGAGCCTTTCGATGCAGAAGGGCGAAGAAAAGTGCGCGAGAGGATTCTTCCTCTATTTGAGGCAGTCAAGAAGCAATACAAGAATATTTTCAGAGGCAAAGAAGAGATTACGCTTTCTGACCGAGCGCTGGCATACATGGTTTCTGAGTTGGCCCGCTATGACTTAACTCGCACGGATGTCGATGCGAAGGGCGCCGCTTATCAGGAGATAGTCGGTGCTAACCTGCGTGGGGATC
>DATANL010000092.1:0-4064 GCA_036266295.1 Pyrinomonadaceae bacterium
GATGACGTCCTCTTCGATCTCGCTTTCGGCTTCCTCGTAACGCACGCCGCAGGCTGAGACCATCAGGTCGACCATGATCTCATCACCCACTCTAAGGACATCAGTTTCGTCGAAAATGTTTGACGCGGCCTGGCGAATGGCTTTGTCGGGAAGCACTTCAAGCGCTCTCCGCACCTTGGCAATGTTTTCAGGGGACTTGAGCAGAAGAATGTCTATGTAATCCGTCGCGCGCAGGAAGCCTTGGTGAATAATAGCCATACCGCCCACAATTATGTAGCGCGCGGCTTCATTGTTAAGAGCAGAACACAGCTTTGTCAGGTCACTCTTTTCAGGAAGGCGCGCAGTTGGGCTTTCTTCCACTGTTCGTAGTCCTCATGATTGCGAAAAGCGAAAACCCCTTTGCGCGGAAGATCGGCTGGCGGCAGCAGGAGATGCGCCGTTCTTTGCAGCCGGTCAAACCGTTCCCACAATGACGGCATATTCCGTCCGCCTACGATTTTGATCTCTGGCTCTTGCCGCGGCATTTCTAGGTCTGCATGGAAGCCAAAAACTCCGCGTTGCTCTTGGTCTTCTCCAGACGTTCGAGCACGACTTCCATCTGCTCAGTTGGCGAGAGCGGATTGAGCACTCGGCGCATGACCCAAATGCGAGCCAGATCGTCCTTCGGAATCAGCAACTCTTCCTTGCGGGTGCCGGAGCGCTGTAGGTCGATGGCTGGGAACAGACGCTTGTCACTCAAGCGGCGATCGAGATGGATTTCGCAGTTGCCGGTGCCTTTGAATTCTTCGAAGATCACATCGTCCATGCGCGAACCGGTGTCGATGAGCGCAGTGGCGATGATCGTCAGCGAGCCGCCTTCTTCGATGTTGCGCGCGGCGCCGAAGAAACGCTTCGGTCGTTGCAGGGCGTTTGAATCGATACCGCCCGAAAGAATCTTGCCGCTCGGGGGCACGACCGCGTTGTGCGCGCGGGCGAGACGAGTGATTGAGTCGAGCAGAATCACGACGTCACGCCGGTGCTCGACCAACCGCTTGGCTTTTTCGATCACCATGTCGGCGACTTGCACGTGGCGCGTCGGCGGTTCATCGAAGGTCGACGAAATTACTTCACCCTGAACCGAGCGCTGCATGTCGGTAACTTCTTCCGGGCGCTCGTCGATGAGCAGGACGATGAGCGTGACTTCCGGATGGTTCTGCGCGATCGAGTTGGCGATGGTCTGCAACAACATCGTCTTACCGGTGCGCGGCGGCGAAACGACCAGCGCGCGCTGCCCTTTGCCAATCGGCGTGACGAGATCGATAACCCGAGCGGAGAGATTGTCCGCCTGGACCTCCATCTTGAGCATCTCGTCCGGATAGAGCGGCGTCAGGTTGTCAAAAAATACTTTTTCGCGGGCCTGCTCAGGCGATTCGAAGTTGATGGCCTCGACCTTGATCAGCGCGAAGTAGCGCTCGCCTTCTTTGGGCGGCCGAATCTGGCCGCTAATCGTATCGCCGGTACGCAGATCGAACTTGCGAATTTGCGAAGGCGACACGTAGATATCGTCCGGGCCGGGCAGGTAGTTGTATTCCGGTGCACGGAGGAAGCCGAAGCCGTCCGGCAGCGTCTCCAGCACGCCTTCGGAGAAAATCAATCCGCTCTTTTCCGTCTGCGCCGCCAGAACTTTGAAGATCAGTTCCTGCTTGCGCATGCCGGTTGCGCCCGGGACATCCATAGTCTTGGCGACCTGGGTGAGCGCCGAGATGGACATGTCCTTCAGCTCAGACAGATTGAAAATTTCTTCTCTTCCGTCTCTGCCCGCGGCGGCCTCTGCGGGCGCTTCGGCCGTGGCGACGCCGCCGCCGTCATTGTTATTGCTGCCGCCGTTATTACTACGTCGTTGTTTTGGCATATCAGTTCTTTCGTGCGCAGTTTCTCTGCGTCTGTGTGGTTTGTCTTTCAATTGATTTCACGCTTGTCGGTCAAAAGGAAAAGTTTCCGTGCGGTGTGCTTATTTGAGAAGCTCGTGTGGGGGCTTCTCGCCGCAATGCTTAAGAACTCCTGGCCGTGTGTCCGTCAGTGTTCGGAATCCAGATGTAGTTAAGGTCGCTCGAATTGGATGCCGATTAATGGGGATTCGTGGCTCAGGTCAGAACAGGGTTTCAGCCAAGGCCGGTGACTACTTACCGCGATTAACGATTTCGGAAATTCAATTCTAAACAAAACTCGAAAAAGCGCAAGCGTGAAATCACCAGCAAGCTTGCTTCACCCTAGCCCTTTAGCGACTTTTCTATTGCACCCCAAAGTTGCTCGCGCCCGTGACGCTTGGTCGATGAATAGGTAATCAAATCCGTGCCCTGAAATATTTGATTTGCGCGTTTGACGCTTTGAGCCAGTTCGTTTTTTGAAAGCTTGTCGGATTTGGTTATAACGATTAGGTGCGGCTTGTGATTATGCTGAAGCCACTCGTGAAGCTGCAAATCATGCTTCGAAGGTTCGTGACGCGAATCAACGATATGAATTGATAACACAAGCTGTTCGCGTTTCGCAAGGTACTCCTCGGCGGCGAGGCCCCATTCAGCTTTTAGTCCGCGGGGCGCGCGCGCATAGCCATAGCCCGGCAGGTCGACAAAACGAAACTGCTTGTTGATTAGAAAGAAGTTGAGCATTTGCGTCCGGCCCGGCGTGGATGAAGTACGCGCGAGTCCGCGGACGCCCAAAAGGGAATTAATCAGGCTTGATTTGCCGACGTTGGAACGGCCCAGGAAGGCGATTTCAGGGGTGGCGTCGTGCAGCCAGTCGCTTTCTTTCAGCGCGCTCTTAAGGAATTCGGCGCTCGTGATTTTCATTGGTCAACGAGCGCCTCCATCCTCTCGATCAAAAATGCGTTTACGATTGGCTGCCACCGGCAGTCGCCGCGGCTTGCTGCGCGCGCATTGCCTGAATTTGTTTGAACCGCTCGCGCATGCTGGCCATCCGAGCTTCAATGTTCGGCATGCGTTTGACGACGGTTTCGAGACTCTTGGCAAAGTCCGGATTGTCGAACATGGTCCGCATTTCCTGCAGCACCGGTTCGATCTTCATGTAGACGATCATGTGTTCGCCGTTGGTCGTATTGAACAGTTCTTCGTCAATCGCGCCACTGACAACCATGGCGCAGGCCATGTCCCAATATGACAGCACCATGCGCATATAGCCGCTGTTTTCGCCCATCATGGTGGCCATCACATCCTGAAGGCTGGTGGGATTGAAAGTGAACCACCAGTTGCGCGCTTCGCGCATGACACTTTCGCGGCGGAGGTCATAGAGTTTCAGAATCAGATCTGCATCTTCGTGTTTACCCATCTTAATTGCTCCCTTATTAGTCAGAACCGCCTGAGGTAGCGGGCGGTTGTTGTTAGCGATCATGATCTAGACCCGGAACAGATCGCCAGGCTGTCTGTGGTGATCCAGATCGGAACTCGGAACTTGAGATCGACCGCCCGCTTACCGCAAGCGGTTCTGAGCTACTGCTCGACGGGCGCCTGCAAGCCCGGAGGTGGCTCGGTGGTCCAAATCGGCGGCGTCTTGGTCTCGTCGTTGATCGGCGCGCCCGCACTTTCCTCAATCAGCGCCAGCGCGATCACTTCGTCGATCGTTTCGACCAGATTGATGTCCATGACACTACGAATTTCTTCGGGCACTTCCACCAGGTCTTTTTCGTTGTCCTTCGGCAGCAGAATCGTGTCGATTCCGAAACGATGGGCCGCCAGAAGTTTTTCCTTGACGCCGCCAATCGGCAGCACGCGGCCGCGCAGAGTAATCTCGCCGGTCATCGCGACGTTGTTGCGAATCGGCGTGCGCATCAATGCAGATGCCATGGCGACGGCCATGGTGATGCCCGCGGATGGGCCATCTTTCGGGATCGCGCCTTCAGGAATATGTATGTGGAGGTCGCGCTTCCGAATGAAGTCGAGATTTATGCCGAGTCTTTCCGCGCGCGCCTTAATACAGGTCAGCGCCGCCTGTGCTGATTCCTGCATCACGTCGCCGAGTTTCCCGGTGAGCGTGACGGTGCCACGTCCCTTGACGAGGGTCGCTTCAAT
>DATANL010000093.1:0-6343 GCA_036266295.1 Pyrinomonadaceae bacterium
CTATCGTGATTGCCGCGACCACCGCGGGAGCCGCCCAGTCGTACAAACCGGCAATCGAATATCAATCGCTGATGAACCTGCGTTACTACGAAGCGCAGGGCGGATTTCTGGTGGAAGATTTGCAAATCGTTTTTCCGCCGGCGAGCATTCGGAGCGCCAAACTCGTCGTCACGGAACAGGGTGGCGCGGTGGTGGATACGCTGCCGCTGCGTTATGAAGCGATGGAGTTTCCCGCGTTCGGTCGCTTTCGGCCGGAGAGCGGCAACCCGGGAAACGTGCGCGTCGGCCGCACGGGCAGCTTTGTGATGTCGATCGTCGTCGATGGGCAGACAATCACCTCGATGCCGTTTACCCTGCGCGACGAGACGAACAGCGATCCGTTCAATCCCGGAAAGAAGTTCGTGCGCGGTGGTCCTTTTCCTGATCTCGCTTTCTTCTCGGTCGTGCCCGACGATCCTAACGGCGAAGTCACCTTCAATTGGTGGATGAGTCTGCGCGAAATGCCGGGCAAGGGCGCTCGCGTCACTCTGCACGTGATGAACAACGGCAAAGAGATCGCTTCGCGAACTGATCCGGTAATTCCGTCACTCACTGATTGGGAATTCCATCAGCACCGCCAGATCAGCGTGCCGTCATTGCCGAAAAACCATTGGCTGACGCTGGCCGATCTCACAAAATTAACCGGTGATCTTGCCGTGGTGGTTAAGGCGAACGGCCAGCCCGTCAAGACCTATAAGACGACGGTCAGTGGCGGACAGATTCAACCAATGCCTCGCAACGCGCTGACTTTCGAACCATATGCTGAGTTTATCTCGCCGCGTTACGTCGATGTTTCGGCGGGCACGAACTCGCGCTACAAAATGTACGCTATGTATTGGATGAAGAAACAGTAACGCAATCATTCGTGAGCGGTGAGGCCGGCGGTGATTCGCTTTGCCGCTTTCGAACGCGTCTCGATGATCAGGTGAACTATGACCGAGGCGATGATGACCGCCCCGCCTACCAGTGCCCAACCAGACGGCCGCTCGCCGATAAAGAGAAAGACCCAAACCGGATTCAGCACCGGCTCGATGTAGCCGATGATGCTCGCATCGATCGAGCGCACGCCACGCGCCATCGCTGAGGTGAAGAGCAGGTAAGCGAGTCCCAGCTGCACGATGCCGAGATAGGCAATGCAGGCGAGATCGACGCCGCCGATTCCGCGACGTACGGCCCCGAAAAACGCAGGCGCGCAAATCAACACCGAGATCAAATTGCCGTAAATCGTGGCTGAGGCCGGATTGACGTCGCGCGCCTTTGCATGGCGCATCAGCAGGAAGAACAAAGCAAAGCAAACGCCCGAGGCGAGCGCGAGCAGGTTGCCGCTGACATCCTCGGGGCGCAACTTGCCGACAAAGAAAAGCGACATGCCGGCGACGCAGGCGGCGACGGTGGCCAGGTCGCGCAGGCGAAACTTCTCTTTGTAGAAGAGCGGTTCGAGAATCAGCACGTACACCGGCGCTGTGTATTGCAGAAAGATCGCATTCGCGGCAGTCGTCAGCTTGGTGGCGGCCACAAACAGAATCAGCAGGGCCGCATAAAGGATCGAAGTGATTGCGGTTATCTTGTTGATGCCGAAGCCTTCACCGCGCGTGAGAATCGCAATGGTGATAGCGGCGAGCAGTGACCGGCCGAACGAAAGTTCGAACGCTGAAAGATGCGTGGCTTTGATGAAGAGGCCGCCGGTGCTCCAGAGAATCGCTGCGCCCAGGACGAGCAGCAGAGGAGAAGAACTTATTAATTTCCATTTGTCTTTGACATTTATCATTGGTCATTGACTGCGTGAGTCTGCTGGGCCGAGTTACCGTCGCCCGGCACGCATCCGTTTGGCCCATCCAAAATAGCAAATGAAAAATGTTAAATGACAAATGGAAATTCGGCTTGCCTGATTAGTTAACCGTCTCATTCGCCGAAGCGGCCGACGCCGAGGTTTGTTCCGGTACCGCAGGCTCAGTGTCCTGGCGTAATGAACGCAGATATTTTCCGAACTGTCCGTTCCATGGCGGAATGACGATCGAAACAGCGCCGGTTGCCTGGGCCTGACAGGCGAGTCGAATCAGCGGTTTCGGTTCAGCCGTGTCGATGTAACCGAACTCTTTCATCTTCTTGCCTTCGCGCGCGCCGACGTCTGAAAGTTTCGGCGCGCCGCCCAGCACGCCCACCCAACACGTGCCACACGAAGCGGCCCGGCATTCGACGGGAATCGGTCCTTCGGAGCGGCGCGGATCGATGGCTCTCCAGTCTCGCGATTGATCGTCAGCCGCGCCCCATGCGAGATCCTGACCTTCGCGCAGTTTGTATCTGGCGCCGGCGTCGGTTTCGTCCCAGGTGACAGTCCATTCGTTATTGATCGTTTTGAGAAAGCCGAACAGCCCGCGCGAGTCGTCCTTTGCGCGCGCACGCAGGATGTCCTCCGGCGATTTATTGGCGAGCTTCCGTTCGACGGTCACGGCGCCCGCAGCCGACTTGAAACTTGCCAGACCGGTTTGGCGCAGCGTCATGAAGCCCACTGCGGTAATGCCCACCAACAAAGACTCGTCGGCCTTTGTTTGTTGCGCGACGGCACGCGCGACCGCGAGGATTTGATCGGCCAGTGCGGCGCGGTTGTTTTCGGCGAATGAATCGGCGTTAGCCTCGATGGCTCGCTTAACCTGCGGCCAGAAGCGATGGCCGTAAAGAAAGCGATGCGAACTATCGATTTGATCCTTCAGATCGTAATCGCCCTGCAGCAGGAGGTGTTGCGCCAGCTGCTCACGGTTTTCCGCGGCGGCCAGCGCCTGAAATAGTGACAGGGGAAAAAAGGCAAACCAAATCTGCGTCGCGTTGCGATCGACTTCATGAATCGATCTCAGCAGCGTCGCCAAGGCCGCTGACCATGACTCTTCGTTTTGTTGACTCAAAAACTTTTCAAAGGGTGTTTCGTTGTTCATAGCTTGTAATAGACTGCAATTCTTCCTTGAATGAAAACGGAAAGTTTAACAGGAAACTCGCCCTGTCAGAAGCCCGACCGTGAGGGGGCGGTTCTGGAACAGAGGTCAGAGATTAGAGGTCAGAGACCAGGCCCTGGGATTTGGGCCCTGGCGTTTCGAACTGCTTGTTGTTTCTCTAGCCTCTAATCTCTGACCTCTAGCCTCTCGATCGTTGCGGTCGGGCTTCTGACACTGTTCGCGTTTGACAAGGGTTCGTTTGAAAGAGTAATTAAAGCCATAGATCAGGGGACAATCATGGCAGAACAAACTACACAGATGGCCAAGCCGCGTCGCACCTTTGACAGCGCTTACGGATTTTCATTCAGCGTCGCGGTGGGGTTGATTCTTTTTATTGCCGGCCTAATCATCAGCCTGACGGTGGGGCAGGGAACGAGCCTGGGATTAATATTTGGAATTCCGCTCCTGGTAGCCGGATTGATTATTCCGCTGTTTATGTTGCGCGACCTGTTCGTGACCGCCGAAGTCAAAGAACCCTGCCCCAATTGCGGCGGGACCATCCGCACTTCAGACGCGACGCTGCAACTCAGATGCGAACACTGTCAGAAGGTAATTAATGTGCGTGAGCGACGCCTGTATGTGGCGTCGGAGTGAGTTTAACCGAGAAGCGGCGGCAACCAGGTTCTCGTCCAGTAGTCGCTGAAGGTGATCGCAAACATTATCGCCAACCACAGCAGCGCTGCCACAATCACCAGCCAAACCAGGCGTCCGCTGTAGCGCACGTGCATGAAGAAGAGGACGACCAGCGTGGCCTTGACGACGGCAATCGTCAGCGCGACGACGGCATTGAGCGGACCCGGAAAATCATAAAACGCGGCGAGCACAGTCAGAGCCGTTCCTACCATCAACGACAGGAAGATGCCGATATAAATTCGCGGTTGAACTATGTGCTCACTCATAAATCAGAGATCAGAGGTTAGAGGTCAGTTCCTCTAGCCATGATGTTCCAAATGTCTTCCCAGCAAATACAGCAACGGAAATAGAAATATCCAAATGATGTCCACGAAGTGCCAGTACAAACCCGAGATTTCCACCGGCGCGTGGTACTCGGGACTGAACTTGCCGCGCCAGGCCGCGATCAGAATTACGGTCATGATTCCCAGTCCGATGATCATGTGCAGCGCGTGCATGCCGGTCATGGCGAAATAAATCCAATAGAACAACTCGACGTTGCGAACGTTCGCGCCTTCGATCAAGTGCAGCTTGTGCTTGTCGGTGTCTCCGGGTTGCGCGACTTCCGGCGCGAAGGGACGGCTCGGAACCAGGCGGCCCGGAATCAGATGGTCATTGTATTTGGCCTTGTACTCGACCGCTTTAATGCCGAGGAAAGTTGCGCCCAGAATCATCGTCAGAATCAGGCAGATGATCGTAATTCGGTTACGGCCCACCTGCGTGCTCCACACGGCCATGGCCATCGTGAAGCTACTGACAATCAGCACACCGGTGTTGACGGCCCCGAGAGTTATGTCGAGGTGATTACTGGCGCTCACGAAGGCCGCCGGATACTGGGCGCGATAGAGCGTGTAGGCGAGGAACATGCCGCCGAAAAACATGATTTCGGTGACGAGAAACACCCACATGCCGAGCGTGCCTGCCTCGCGCTGCTGCTCCATGTTTTCGAAATGGTGCTGCAGCGCCGGATGGTGCGCGTGGGTGTGGGTTGTGGCTATTCCTTCAGGCATAAATGGAAATTGAAAATTGAAAAATGAAACATGCAAATTGAAAATTGCACGCGTCCGCCGCGCGATGGATAACACAAGCGTCCGCTGCGCGACGAATAACACAGGCGTCGGCTGCGCGACGGATTAGACTCGCGCGCCGCGAATTTGAAATTTTCATTTTGAAATTTTCAATTTTCAATGCTTTTCTCTTTCAGTTACAACCGGCCCTCTAACCCATCCGATCGCGCGAGCTACGTGCCTCATGTCTCGGCCGGCGCCTGTCGCTCAAACTTCCCGACCACTTCTTTATGTTCCGGCGGCGCGAATTCATAGGCTTCGTGCGTCACGATTGGCGTGACCAAAAAATTCTCAGTCGGCGGCGGCGACGCGGTCTGCCATTCAAGCCCCGGCAAATTCCACGGATTGGCTTGCGCGATTCGGCCGTAGCGCAGTGACCATGCCAGGTAGATCAGCGGAATCATCAAACCCACGCCGAGTATCGAAGCGCCCGCGGTCGACAGCACGTGCAGCACCTGCCACGACGGCAGTTCGACCGGATACGTGTGATAGCGGCGCGGCATACCCATGTAGCCCAGCACGAACTGGGGCGCGAACGTCAGATTGAATCCCACGAATACGACCAGCGCCGAAAAACGTCCCCAGCCTTCCGGGTACATGCGCCCGCTAATCTTGGGCCACCAATAGTGAAGTCCGCCGAGATAGGCAAGCAGCGTCCCGCCCACCATGATGTAGTGGAAATGCGCGACGATGAAATACGTATCGCTGACATGAATGTCCATTCCCAACGCAGCCAGGAACAATCCCGTCATCCCGCCAACTGTGAACAGACCGATGAAGCCGAGCGCATAGAGCATCGGCGTGTCATACGAAATCGATCCTTTGAAGAGCGTGGCCGTCCAATTGAAGGTTTTGATCGCTGAAGGTATGGCGACGGCGAAACTCAGGAACGAAAAAATCATGCCGGCGTACACCGACTGGCTGGCCACGAAGAGGTGGTGGCCCCAAACCAGAAACCCGAGGACGGCGATCGCCAGACTCGAATACGCGACGAACTTGTAGCCGAAAATATTCTTGCGCGAAAAATTCGCGATCAATTCACTTACGACACCCATCGCCGGCAACACCATGATGTAAACGGCCGGGTGTGAATAGAACCAGAACAAGTGCTGGAAGAGAACCGGGTCGCCGCCCGCGGCCGGATCGAAGATACCAATGTGGGCGAGGCGTTCGAGCGCGACCAGCAGGATCGTGATGGCGACCACAGGCGTGCCCAGAATCATGATCAGCGCCGTCGCGTAATGCGACCAGACAAAGAGCGGCAGACGATACCAGGTCATGCCGGGCGCGCGCATCGTGTGAATGGTCACGATGAAATTCAGGCCCGTCAGGATTGATGAAAAACCGTTGATGAAGATGCCGACGCCGGTGGCAATGACATAGGAATTAGAGAACGTCGTGCTGTACGGCACATAAAAGGTCCAGCCGGTGTCCACGCCGCCGGCCAGCAAGGCGTAAATCGTGATCACGCCGCCGATCATGTAGATGTACCAGCTCAGCAGATTAATCCGCGGGAACGCCAGGTCCTTCGCGCCAATCATCATCGGCAGCAGGAAGTTTCCGAGCGTGGCTGGAATC
>DATANL010000094.1:0-1809 GCA_036266295.1 Pyrinomonadaceae bacterium
GTGGCGACCGTGCCCACAGCAGTGGCCGGAGCGATTTCTTTAAGGCATGTGTCTCTGGCAGCGATCGATGCACGCGCCTGGCTGGCGATAGTCTATATCATCGTCGTAGCCACGATAGTCGCTTATTACCTGATCACCGCGGCGCTCCGAGATGTGCCGCCGAGCACGGTCGCAGTCTATATTTATCTGCAGCCGTTGCTCGCGTTTCTCGTCGCGCCCGCCGTGTTGGGCGAATCGTTAACGATCCGCACGGCGATTGCGGCTGCCCTCGTTCTTGCCGGCGTCGCGATTACGACCTGGCCGCGCAGACGACGTGAAATACAAAGTTCGGAAATGGAAGCGACCAGACATTAGCTGGCGGAATTAGGAAAAACTCTTGGCCTGGATTATCGCCCTGGTTTTAATCATCTTCTATTGCCTGGGTCTATTCGTGTTTCATGGAACCAGCGCGATTCATCTGCTGCCGTTCCTGGCGCTGGTCATTTTGCTTTCTGATTACCTGCTCGCCCCACGCTTTCGCCGCTGAGAGTTACTTCCGCAACTCATCGCCGCACTGCCGACAAGCGCTGCGACGACGCGCGTTCAGCGTCCCACACGCGAAGCACCGCACATACATGGCGCGCGCAAACAAATGCATGATTACATAGCTGCCGCCAAGAATCGCAACAGCCAGAGCAATGTTAAGAAGGGTCTCTTTCAGCGGTAGTCTCCGAATTTGGAGTGCGCCGGTAGAGCGTAGCGGCGACGGCGCTTTGGATCACCTGCGACCTTCGCGAATTCAAGATCCAAAGCGGCATCGCCGCCGCACTCCAAAGTCTGGCGCTCGGAGATTCTACCATTCACGCAGCGCGTTTAGATTTCGCCTCTTCAGAGCGCGCGCGCTGATCGTCCCTGGGCCGGTCCCGGAAACTTTCGACGACGTAAATCAGATAATGCTGGCCGCGGTTGTAACCTTCTCGAAACGGCTCGCCGGTCGCATCTTCGCCATATCTTTCGTTCAGTCTATCTTGCACGTCAGCGCAGGACTTGCCGCGACAGTCGGGACGCATCGCGGCCTCGAAGCCCAGGCGATACTTGGCTTCGTCCACGTCGAAGTTCCGGCCCTGCTGCGAGTAGTGCTCACGCTCGGCATCACGAAGCCCGATCCACCATTCGTCTCGCGCAGCATCGACGGACTCAGCGCCGGCCCGCGATAACTCTGTCCGCGCCTGCTGGGCGGCTGCTTCGTCTTCAGCGAATGCGATTACCACTGAACGTCCGCGACGCAACGCGTCTTCGTAGACGAACATTTCGTCATGCGGAATGCCGCGCGCGATTCCATCTTCCAACGCGTGACCCGCAGCGGCTCCGGCAGCCGCACCACCAACACCGAGAATTGCCGCGCCCAATATTCCCAACGCCACCACCGGCCCAACGCCCGGCACCAACAGACTCGCCGCGGCTACGCCGGCTTCCAAACCGCCGGCGACACCCAACGCCGCGCCCACGGTTCCGCCCAGCGCCGTTCCAACTCCCGGCTGTTCTGTGTCAGTCGTCGGAATATGACTTTCGATTTCCGACTCATCAGTGCCTGGTGAAAGCACAGCGATGCGTCTTTCGGGAATGCCCAGCGACTGCAACATCGCCGACGCCCGCTGCGCGTCAGCAAACGAATTAAAAATTCCTACGATGCTCTCCATGTTACAACCTCCCGCAGATCACTTGCGCAGATCATGCCAAAGAAATCATTACTAAAAACGGGCAATGCACTGCATTTTGGTTTCTATCGAATCGAAAAACGGACTCACCGTGATGCGAAACCGGACGATG
>DATANL010000095.1:0-2920 GCA_036266295.1 Pyrinomonadaceae bacterium
ACCTGGGACGCGCGCGCGGAATGGGTTAGTGACTTGATCGAACAGGCCTTGGCGTGTCAGAAGCGGTAGCGAACGGATCAGGTGACTTCTTGACGGAGCGCGGGCATCTCTGCCCGCAACTGCGCAGCGCGCATTGTTCGCGCTTCGCGCTCATGCGGCCAGGGATGGCCGCGCTCCATCAAGGCGCACCTTTGATCCGGTCGCTGCTGTTTCACCTGGATGTGGAGGATTGGACTCTCTCGGTTAGCTTTTGAACTACAAAGTCAAAGCCACAGCCCATCGCAATCCCCGCAAACGCGAACAAGAAATAACTCACTGCAATCACATACCGATACTCGGTATGGACCGCTGATTGGACGGTGAAGAAATAGATCGGTACAACCGTCAGAGCGACGATCGCTGAGCTCTGCTTTTTCAGGATGACAATCAACAACCCACAGATTGCCATCGGCAGCACGACTGCGGTGATGAACAGCTTCTGAATTGCATGAACGACGAGGCGCGGGCCGTGCGTCCAGAGATATTTCGCAGGCCCAAGTTCGTACAACTGGATCCAGCCGATTTCAGCAGCTGAGCGGGCCGTTGCAGCTTCGTTGGCCCAGACAACCTGAATCTCGTCATCGTCGATGGTAGCGAATGGCAAGCGAACGTTTTGGAATTCAGTGGCAGTCGCGCCTTCCACATATTCGATAACTTCTGACGCGTAGACCTTGCCCTTAATATTCTCAACGTTGACTCTCATTCGGCCATCGAACAATCGAAGGGGAACCGTTACGACATAATCGACACCGGCTCTTACCGGCATCATTGGTCCCCGGAACTGCTCGCCATACTTGTTGGAGTTGCTCGAAAGAGAAACCGTCATTCCGTGATTGTTCCCCGTGGCCAAAGCTCCGGGAGCCACAGTTCCGCGAGTCTCAAGTTGCTCAGCGTCGATCGTGACCGAGGCATACAGCTTGTTGAGATTGTCTATGCCGTGTGTGATTGCCGGTTCTCTTGAGAGCAAGCGCGATCTTTCCAGCCTCAGCATCGATGCACCGCGTTTGGCCATCACTCCGGCAAACCAAAACGGATGTGCGCGAACGATCGCAAACCCTCGCGACAAGCGCGCCCGTTCACGTTCCACTCCATCGGGATTGAACAGCGTGCCGTAGTAATCCGGGCGCTGATAAAGTTCGGCCTCCTGCTTCATGATCCCCATGTCGGTTGCAGGAACGCCGAGCCGTCCGTCCTTGTCGTAATCGGCGATGCCTTCCAGGAATGTTTGGCCGGCCCCGAGCGAGAGCGGCACGAAACGATGGAAGACAATCGCGTTTCGGATGGTCAGTGGCAGCACGATTAGGAGCGCGCCGCAGACGACTATCAAAGCGAATTGCCGGTGCTTCGGCGTCACAATCAAGGTCGCCGCCGCGAAGAAGAGAGTCAGCAACATTGCGTTGGCGCGCAGCCAACACGACAAGCCGATAAAGATACCGATGAACAGGAACGTGATGAGGCGTGGATTCCTCAACGCGCGCGTCAGCAAATAGACGGCGATCAGTATCGGCAAAACCGAAATTGAATCCGGCAGCAGCAAAACTGAGTTCCAGGCGAGCTGCGGCGAGAGCGCGGCCAGCAAGCCGGCGACGACGCCGGTACACAACGAGAATAGCTCTGAGAGGATGAGAAAGATCATCACGGCCGAAAGCGCGTCGGCGGCAATCTGTACAAACTGAACTGCCGTGTCAGACTGCTTGAATGAATAAATGGCGGCGAGCAGTAGAGAGTAGCCGGGTGGATGCCCGAGATTATTCAGATCGGAGAGCGGCGATGATCGACTGAAGAAAGACGAGACGCCGCCGTCGCGTAAAAGCAGAGCGACGCGTTGATAATCAGCGACCACAGCGGTCTGTACTTTTCCAACTTCGAGCCGTGTATCATGCCAGGTGAGAACGCGCACGCCGAAGGCGACCATGAAGATGATGACGCCCAGCGCGACGCGACTTTGCAGACCAGACAAGTGGCGGCGCGGGACAATTTCGGTTGCGTTTAGAGGCGGGCTACTGCCCGCCGGTTTCTCTTGCATGCAACGGGTGACGGGCAATGGCCCGCCGCTAACCGTGGCAGAATATATCATTAGTTGATTACGGCTTATGTGCGGAATCGCCGGACTAATCGCCAACGACCCTGAAGCGCGCATTGGTGCGATGCTGAAGACAATCGAGCACCGCGGGCGCGACGACGAAGGTGTTTGGACCTCGCCGCCGATCGATGACGGCGGTCGGCAAGTTTGTTTCGGTCACCGGCGTCTCTCGATCATCGATACCAGCGCCGCCGGTCACGAACCGATGTTTTCGCGTGATGGTAGATTCACACTCACCTTCAATGGAGAGATTTACAACTACCGCGAACTGCGCGCAGAACTGGAAGCAAAGGGCCACGCTTTTCGCACGCAAACGGATATCGAAGTTTTGTTGACCGCGTGGCAAGAGTGGGGCGAGGCCTCGCTCCAGCGCCTGAACGGCATGTTCGCGTTTGCGCTTTGGGATGAAAAAGAGCGCGCGCTGTTTCTAGTGCGCGATCATGTCGGCATCAAGCCGCTTTATTATGCGTGTCAGAAGCCCGACCGTCAGGGAGGGCAAGCCGCGCTAACGTTTGCCTCAGAGGTCAAATCGATCCTCGCCAGCAAATTAATCCACGCCGATCTCAACCGTGAATCACTCCATCAATTTCTGACTTTTCTCTGGGTCCCCGATCCAAATACGTTGTTTCGTGACATCAAGACTGTGCCGCCCGGTCACCTCGTCAAATGGCGCGACGGCGAACTGACGACGCGGCAATGGTGGGACGTTTCGTTTGACGAGATCGAGCACGGGCGCAGCGAGCAATGGTGGCAGGAACGTACGCTCGAGACACTCGATCGAGTAGTGCACCTGGAAAT
>DATANL010000096.1:0-6825 GCA_036266295.1 Pyrinomonadaceae bacterium
GCGCGGCGAATGATGAAGCCTGCGTTTCGCAAGTGCGCCGAAAGCTGGGGCAAGTCATATCGCCGTCGCACCGCGATGGCGTCATCGTGGCCGCTCCTCATCCATTGGTACGCAGCTACGCGAATGAAAGCGATGCCGCCGGGACGAAGCACGCGGTAAAACTCTGCGATGGCGCTTGCGTCTTTGCCGTCGGGAACATGCTGTAGCACGTCGAAATTCGTGATCAGGTCGAAAGTCGAATCGGCAAACGGCAGTTCAGAAACTGAAGCGCGGGCCACCATTTGTTCTTGACGCTGAAGACAGAAGCGCAATGCGGTTTCAGAAAAGTCGATGCCCACGATGTTTTGGGCTGACGCATAACGCGTGAGTTGCGCCATCATTCCGCCGGTGCCACAGCCGGCATCAAGCACGCGTCTGTCAACGCCACGAGACAGAATGGGATCGAGCAGCGTGCTGGTGATCGCCCGCATGCCGGCAAACCACCAGAAGCTCTCTTCCAGTTCGTACAGGTAAGCGTAATCCTGTGGCTGCATCGCGGTAGCGCAAATTGTTAATTTGCGACTCTTCTATTTTCTCCGAGATCAGATCGCAAGTTAGCAACTTGCGCTACACTTTTAGGGCTTGTCGTCATCGTCATCATCGTCGTCCGAATCCTTTTTCGCGTTCGGATCGATTCGTTTATAAATTTCGTAGTTGCTCAGAGATTCGACCTGTTCAAAATCCGCTTCGAGCGCTGATACGATCTGTTCCTTCTCGGTGTCAACAGCATCTTCTTCATTTTGCAGATCCTGTTTCACGATGAGCCACTGAATGTTTCGTTCACGGCAGAGGGCGCGAATCTGTTCCGGCGAATAAGGATTGACCGTGTGATCGAAAAGCAGCACCGGAAACTGCGGCCGGCGACCGGTGGCATAATAGAACGCGTCTTCGCCGGGCAGCAGCAGGATGCCCGCATCGGGAGCGATCGTCCCGTTCACCTCATGCACCAATTCTTCGAAGCTGGGAATCCAATCGCCCCGCGTCGATAGGCCCTTCAAACTCGGCAAGGTCGACCGGCGCAGCTCGCCCTCGTCGAGGTTCGCGTAGGTCAGGCGTTCGTGCGAACGCACATAAAACACTCCGGCGATGCACAACGACAAGGCGGCAGCGGTAGTCACCGGCAATGTGAGCCAATTAACAAAGCCTGATCGTTTAGAGGGCGGACTTGTCCGCCCCTGTGAGTGCGGCACAAGTGCCGCGTCTAAACTAATGAAGGATGATGTTTCGACGAAGGTTAAAAAATCAGACAGCGTCATCGCGAAGAGAATTACGAACAGCGGCCAGATCGCGTAGGTCGATCCCCAAAGCTGCTGTGACATGAAACAGCCCTGAATCGCGGCGATGATTACGAACGGAAGAACCTTTGCGATCCCTGTGCGGCGATGAATTGTAACCACTGCGAGAATGATTGAAGTGATCAGCAAAACGGGCCAGACATTGATTAAGCGCTCGGCGCGTTCCGATGGGTCTGAATCTCGCAGCAGGTAGATCGCGGGCCAGACAAACGGAAACGCAAACAAAACTGCCGACAAAATTAGCAACCAGCGACGGCGGGCGCGATTGAACCAGGTCACCGCGATCGCTCCGGCGATCATCGCCAGCCAAACGAAATTCATCTTCGCTGTGTAGATTTCCAGCATCTCGCCACGCGCGGGCGTCCTCCGCTCAGCGGCGAAGCGAATCGTCCAGTGCCAATAATTTCCCAGCCCGGCGATGCGGTGTATCAGCAGAATTGCCAGCGCAAGAGTCAAGAGCGCCGCAACAATCGTGATCGCGTAATGGCGGAGGCGCTCGTGTTTGATCCGTTGCCAAATCGTCAGCGCGCCCAGCAGGCCAAGCGAACTCAACAGGAACAGCAGCCCCGTATTTTGCTTGACGAACAAAGGGACCACGAGAGTGATACCGGTCAACAACGGCATCGCGAAGGAATCCGGCCGGCCGTCCAGGTGCAAAAGGAAAAGCAGACTCACCAGAATTGCGAGCGTGCAATCGGGATCGTAAAACGGGTGCGGAAAGATACAGTAAATTCCCAAACACACGAGCGGGAGCGTCAGTAACAGCGCGAGCGTCCTGGCGTAAGGCAGTGCGAACAGAATCCGCCGCAAGATTCGCCAGGTCAAAATCGTTCCGACGGCGCTGGCGATGGCGCAGTAAGCTGTCGTGTGCCAGTAGACGCGTCCCGTCAGTTTGATGATCGCAGCCTGAATCAAAAATGTGAGCGGCGGATGAACGAACGGAAAGTCACGATATGGAACGTCACCGAGCGTGATGCGATAGGAATGCTCGAGCGTGTAGCTCAGGTCCCACAAGACCGCAAGGTGCGCGTTTTGCCAAATAACGATCGCGCCCGTCGCGATCGCCAACGCCGCTGCCGTCAACCACTCGATGGTCGTAGCGAAGACCTGGTTCTCAAAGTTTGAAGCGGAATAGGACGCAGATGTTGAGACTGACTTCACCACCGTTATTAGACGCAGACTCTCAGCATCATACGATCATCGCCATGATGCTAGGCGGCGGACTGCTTTAAGTAGTTGGCGACGACCTCGTCGGGCTTTCCCTGAGCGTGGATTTCGCCGGCATGAAAGTGAATGGCCCGCCGGCATAACTGCCTGACTGAATTCAGATTGTGACTCACAAAAAGAACCGCGGCGCCGGCGTCGCTGACTCGTTTAATGCGTTCGAGGCACTTCTTTTGAAATGATGCGTCGGCCGTAGTCAATACTTCGTCGAGCAGTAGAATGTCAGGATCAAGGTGCGCCGCGATCGCAAAGCCCAGACGCAAAAACATGCCGCTTGAATACCGCTTCGTCGGCGTATCGAGAAATTCATCGATGCCGGAAAAGTCTACTATCTCGTCAAATTTGGCCGCGATTTCGTTTCGCTTCATGCCGAGAATGGCGCCGTTGAGATAGATGTTCTCGCGACCCGTCAGATCGGGGTGAAATCCGGTGCTTACGCCAAGCAAACTGCCGCCGCGTCCATACAAATCGGCCGATCCGGCGGTGGGCCTGGTAACGCGGGCCAGGATTTTCAGCAGCGTAGATTTGCCCGCGCCGTTACTTCCGATGACGCCGACGACTTCTCCGGGGAAGACCTCGAGGCTGACGTTCTTCAACGCCCAGACCGACGGATGGCGCGGACCAAACCGGCCCAACAGCAAAGGCGCATTGTTGCTGAGCGAATGTTTCACCGCCTCGCGCCAGGTCGGGCGCGACGCTTCCCGCGGAGCGATGTAGTACCTCTTGCTCAATCCAGCGGCTTTGATGATCGGTTGCATGATCTAACCAAGTTGTTCTTACACTTCGTCCGCAAAGCTGCTGTCCATCATTTGAAACGTCTGCAGCGAGACAGCCAACAACAACAGAGTGACGACGGCGGAAATAATGATGCCGCGCCAATCAAATGGCAGATTGAATAACCCCGCGCGAAATCCGTTTATGATACCGGCCAGCGGATTCAGTGAGTAGAGGAAACGGAATCTATCCGGAACGATGCTATTCGAATAAGCGATTGGAGAGGCAAACATCCACGCTTGCAGCGCGATAGGGAGCAGCGTGCCGATGTCCCGGTAGCGAACATACAACGCCGCGGTGAGCACTCCAATCCCCAGCGCCAGGGCCGCCATTTCAACGATGAGCAGCGGCAGCAAAAGCAGTCGCGGGCTGATGCTCACGCCGTAATAAATCATGAATCCAACCAGGACTGCCGAGGCGATCAGCAAATCGAGTATGCGCACGCCGATTGCGGATACCGGCAGGGCGAGTCGCGGGAAATAAATCCGCGTGATGATTTGCGAATTGGTTACCAGGCTATAGCTGCTGCTCAAAACCGCGGTCGAGGTGAAGGTCCAGAGCAACATCGCGGAGTAAGCAAAAATCGGATAGGGAATGCCGTCCGACGGAGCATGCATGAATTTGCCAAGAAACACCGTGAAGACGACAGTCATCAAAACAGGTTGTAATAAAACCCAGGCAGCTCCGAGAATTGTTTGCTTATAACGAACTTTCAGATCGCGCCAGATCAGGAAGTAAAGCACTTCGCGGTGTGCCCACACTTCACTGAGGTTCACAACTTCCCAAAATTTCGCGGGACGAATTTTAGTAACTGGATCGATTTCTCGTTTGCGCGGGACAGGGAAGATCGGCGCAGGCCGCTCGGTCACGATCGATTGGCCATCATTGATCGACGTGCTCATCGTAATTCTTCCACGGGTTCAGAACGAGACGGCCGCAGGGTTGGATACGAGTGAAATGAGACCTTATCGTGGTGTGCCGAGAATTCTATCTCAGCCCAGGGATGGAGTTGACCATTGCCCGTGCTCCCGGTCGCGTGGCCATTGCCGGCAACGCGGCCGTATGTCTCGATCAGCAACGGCAGCACGGCAGCCGGCTCAAATAGCTCGTGATATCGCGCGCGCGCGGCCAGGCCCATTCGCTTTCGGAGTTCCGGGTCCGCGGCGAGACTCGCCATGGCCTGAGCCAAAGCGCGAGCGTCGCCGGCCGGAACCAGAATTCCGGCGTCGGATGTGACGATGTCCGGAATGCCGCCGACGGTGGTCGCGATGATGGGTAAGCCGTGGGCCATCGCTTCGATGACGCCATTCGGCGTGCCTTCGGCCAGCGTGGGCAGGACGAACACGTCCAGACTTTCCATGAATGCAGTTCGTCCGAGCGGCTCGGAGTATTGGCCTACCAATTCACAAGCATCGCCCAACGCGAGGTTGCGGGCGCGGATTTTCAGCTCGGGCAATTGCGGTCCTCGGCCCGCGATTCTGGCGATAGCGATCGGCTTTTTTTCGTTGACTTCAGCCAGTGCATCAAGCAGCACCAACGGCCCTTTGCCTTCTTCGATGCGCGCGGCGAAGCCGAACACCGTCTGTTCCAGTCGTGCTGCCGATCGCAGACCCAAATCGAAAGTCGGGGCGCGCTCGATAATCGGGGGTAACACCGAAATGGATTTCAGGAACGGATAACGGACCGACCATTCGGCGGCCAACCGCGGCGAGAGTGCGGCAAACTCGGTGCACAGAGGCAGCACCTTCTCGAGTCGCTGATAATAATCCTTGAGCATCGGCATGTGATGCGCGGTCCCCATCTCGTGATACAAAACCGGAATTTGCAGCTCGTGGCCGGCGCGAATGAGCATGGCGGTTCCTGAATCGGGAGTAAAAACGTGCATGAGATCCGGGCGGTTATTTTTGAAGTACGACCGGCAGTCCGGATAGTGGAGTTGCGCGATTAGCGTCAGCAGAACCTGCCATACCTTGCGCAGCCGATCCGGTGTGCCGCGCAGCAGAAACAGAACGAACAGCACACTCGAAAAGAGGTTCCTGATGGTTCGGAGCACTGCAAACAGGAGGGATTTTCCAATTATGATCGTGACGGGTACGCCGCTGCTGCGCAGTCGCCTCGTGTACTGATCGTCTTGACTGGGAGCGTACAGCAGCACCACGCGCACATCGCAACCCGCGCGTCGAAGTTGCACGGCGTAATTCAACATGATCTCGTCGGCGCCACTTACCGGGCCTAGGATTGTCGTTTTACATAAGGCTATTTTTAGCTTCGTCATGTAGAGGTTGTTCCCCGTTCAAGCTATCTCGATCCTAATGGTCTTCACTGAATGTCTGAAACTGCAAACCCGGCAGCGCGGCACAGTTTCAGCAAGTTCAAATCGACCCGGCCACGCAGCGGACGCAGGCGCAATGCCTCGCGCGATTTCGCTCGGGCCATGACATCGTTACCTTCGGCTAAGGCTGATTCCGCTTCATAAAGCAGCGCATTGTAAAGGGTCCATAACAGTCGGGTGCGCGCCTGTCGCCGTTTCCAGCGCGGCGCGGCCAGCGCCCGCTGCGAGTGCAGAGCCATATGCTGCACGCGGAGCATGTACCGGAAAATAGATACGCTGTCGGAACACATTTGTCCCGACTGCAAACTCGCACGCCGGTAGATCGCGACGGCGTCCTCGGCCACGATCACCGGCCAATGCTCGGTCAATCGCAACCAAAGGTCCCAATCCTCGACGCCACCCAGCCCCGACCTGAACCCGCCCTGCGCCAATACGATTTCCTTGCGAGCCACCACCGTGGCCGGCGAAATAAAATTCTGCTCGAGCAAGTCCCAGAAAACGTCGCCGTGCGGAGCTCTCTCAGGAATGATCACGCCAGTCGGAAGATGGTGCACCGGATCAGACAACAGCAGACGTCCATATGAAAAGGCCGCCTCCGCTGAACTCATCAACGCCTGTAACTGTAAGTCGAGCGAGCCGGGTAAACGCTGGTCATCGTCGTCGAGAAAAGCGACAAAGTCGGCAGAGCTCGCGCACATGCCTTCGTTCCTGGCTTCCGCGAGTCCGCGATTGGAGGTCAAGCGAAAATAGCGAATGCCATCCAGTCGTTTACAAACATCGGGAGTATCGTCCGTGGACGCGTCGTCAACGACCACGATTTCCAAATCTGAACCGGCCGTGCGCACACTTTCAACCGCTCGCGCGAGCAATGCGGCACGATTGTGCGTAGCGATAATGACACTCAACGCAGGCATCAGACTGGTTCGAACATCAGGGACGGCCGCAAGCTGGTGCTGCAAAAGTTAAGTCTCGATTCCCCGATTAGCCGTTGGTGGTGACCCCGGCGTCACCCGCGAACCGAAGGGGGCGGCGTTCGCTGAGGTCGAGCAAAGATACTTCCTCTTCAACTGCTCGTAAATGCAATCCGGATGATAGTCGGCGTTCTTGTCCTGAGGTGCGAATTGCCAATATGAATTCCAAAGATGAATCGCGTAAGCATCT
>DATANL010000097.1:0-2203 GCA_036266295.1 Pyrinomonadaceae bacterium
GAAAGCATCGGCCACGTCTGGGACGAAGCGCCGCGATATTTGAAATTAGATCCGGCGATGACGCGGCCGCAGATGCTCGCGGCGCTGCATGAGTTCTACTCGGACGCTTTGTCGCGCAAGTGGAGTGCGATGTTCAAGACACAGTCGGGTCCGATGTGGGACCGAATGCTTCCGGCGCAATCGACGTCGAGCACTTCGTACGCGCACGCGTTGAGTGAATGGGGCGTGCGGTTTCTTGGTATTGAAACATCCGCGGTCCAGCCGATGACGGCGATGCGGCTGGCATTCACGCGCGGCGCGGCTCGCCAGTACGGCGGAGAGTTTTTCTATTATCACGCGCCGAACTTTGGTGACACGGCGACGACCTTTACGAAGCAACAGAACTTTGCGGGGCCCGATAACTTTTTCCATTCGCGTTATGGCGCGACCATGGGACCATCGTTGTCGTGGTATCGAAAGAGTTATTACCTGTATTACATGGCGGGCGCTTCGGCGATTTATCTCGAACAGGGGTTCGATCAGTTTTTCAAACCAGGCCCGGGTGAGCATCTTTTTCAACTGAATCCGCTCGGCCGCATCACTGACGAATTCATTCGCTTTGCCGAGAAGCATCCTGACCGCGGCGAACCGTACACGCCGATCGCGTTCCTGTTGGATCCGGCGCACGGTTGGGAAATGACTGATTACCCGCAGTGGCCCTTCGGGGTTTCGCAAATCGATCGAAGCGACCGGTCGCTCCGCGAATTGTTCGGCGCCGCCTACTATCCCGGTTTGGTGCGCGAAGGAGAGCCGGCGAGCGGAGAACGACAGGCCTTCGTGCCGGCAGTCTTCGGAAATATTTTTGACGTGCTCGTCGCCGGGAATCGGGGCGCCTCGTCCGCGCACGCTGCTGCGAACGCCACGATGGCTGCGGTCGACAATTATCGCGCAGTAATCGTCGGTGGAGACATTGAATGGACTCCAGCGTGGGCCGGCAAGTGGGAAGACTATGTGCGCAACGGCGGGACGGTTGTCATCAACACGGCGCAACTCAAGGGCCTGTCGCCACGTTTCGCTGGCGTGGCGCTGACGGGCAAGACCGGCGAAGCCCACAACGCGCAATGCTCCGTTACGAATGAGCCGCCGCAGGATCTGCACGGCGGCATCTTCCGCTTTGATGAAATCGAATTGAAAGGCGCGCAGCCATTCATCGTCACGCCGGCAAACCAACCGCTCGTGACGATCAATCGTCTGGGCCGCGGCAAAGTAATTCTGGTTGCGGTGCGCGACCTGTTGGGTGAAGACGAGCGCCTGCCCGCGTTTGTCGCGCACCTGCTGACTCACTTAGCGGCGGACGCAACACCGGTTCACGTCGACGGCGACGTTGAATATTTGGTGAACCGTACTGCGCGCGGCTGGGCTGTGACGCTCTTGAATGACAACGGCGTGTTCAAGCCGCAGCAGGGACTGGCGCAGGTCGATGCCAGTGCCGCAGCCTCAGTCAGGATGTCGCTGCGCGGTTCAGCGGTCGCGAGTGCCGGCGAATGGACGACTGATCGCGCGCTGGAGGTCCACCGTCAGAGTGGCGCGGCCGACGTGGTTTCGGTGACGATTCCCCCCGGCGGGATCGCGGTTGTTGAGTTGGTAATGCCGCGTTAAGATAAAACTCCAGAACCAAGTGAAATGGCCAATCGGATAGCGCGACGATTCTTCATTAGCGGCGACGTGCAGGGTGTCGGGTTTCGTTTCTTTGCCCAGCGCGCGGCGGCCCGCCATCAAGTGGTCGGATTTGTCAGGAATCTCGATGACGGGCGCGTCGAAGCTTTGGCTGAAGGACCGCCGCAAAGCGTCGAAGCCTTCAAGAGTGAGTTGGCGACGGGACCCCGCTACTCTTCAGTCGATCATTTCGAAGAGATCACTCTCGATCCGTCGGGCACGTACTCGTCTTTCAGAATTGAACGATAGCGGCGGCGACGTTAATGCCGGTTTGATGAAACCGTCCGCTCATCCTGATCGTAACAACAACTCGCATGGACGGATCCAAACCCACCTTAATCCTTGATCACGTCAACAAGAGCTTTGGTGACTTCAAGGCTGTCAGCGATTTGAGCCTCCAGGTCAGGCCCGGCCACGTGTTCGGGTTGATTGGACCAAATGGCGCCGGCAAGACCACGACGATTCGCATGATCGTCAACATCACGGTTCCCGATTCCGGCCGGATCGA
>DATANL010000098.1:0-5211 GCA_036266295.1 Pyrinomonadaceae bacterium
CGGAAAATCCTTCGTTGACTGAGCGCGTCATGAAACTCGCGTCCATCTCTACCAGCGCCGCTTTTTCTTTCAGCAGGTCTTTGTATTCAAGCGGATCGAGTTCCTCCTCGCCGAGGTGTTTCTGCTTCTCGTTGTAGGCGAGCCGGAGAAACTGCGCATTCGAAACGCCCGGAACTTCAACCGGGTACTGAAACGCCATGAAGACGCCTTCGCGCGCGCGCGCGTCCGGGGAAAGTTCCAGAAGGTTCTTGCCGTCGAAAATCACTTCGCCGCCGGTCACTTCGTATGAAGGATGGCCCGCGAGGACTTTCGCCAAAGTCGATTTGCCCGAACCGTTCGGGCCCATGATGGCGTGCACCTCGCCCTTGTTCACCGTCAGGTTGATGCCTTTCAAAATCTCTTTGCCATCAACCGATGCATGTAAATTTTTGATTTCTAACACAATTTACTCCGTAAATTTGGGGACAGAGTCGGGGGCCGGGAGCCGGTAACTGATTTACCCTGGCTCCCGACCCCTGGCTCCCGACTTCCGATTTCTATCCCACCGCGCCTTCCAGTTTCAGTCCCAACAGGCGCGTCGCTTCCACCGCGAACTCCATCGGAAGCTGCAGGAAAACGTCTTTACAAAAACCGTTGATGATGAGCGATACCGCGTCTTCCTGTGAGATGCCGCGCTGCATCAGATAGAACAATTGCTCTTCGCTGATCTTCGAAGTCGACGCTTCGTGTTCGACCTGCGAAGTGTTGTTCATCACCTCGATATAGGGAAACGTGTTCGCGCTACAGTTGCTGCCGATCAGCATCGAATCGCATTGCGTGTAGTTGCGCGCGTTCTCGGCCTTCGGCATTACTTTCACCAGACCACGATAACTATTGTTCGCGCGACCGGCTGAGATGCCTTTTGAAACGATGGTCGAGCGCGTGTTTTTGCCAAGATGGATCATCTTGGTGCCGGTGTCGGCTTCCTGCGCGTGATTGGTCAGCGCCACCGAATAGAATTCGCCGATCGAGTTGTCGCCCATCAGGATGCACGAAGGATATTTCCAGGTGATCGCCGAGCCGGTCTCGACCTGCGTCCAGGAAATCTTCGAATTGCGGCCCGCGCATTTGCCGCGCTTGGTCACGAAGTTATAAATGCCGCCCTTGCCGGTCTCATCGCCGGCGTACCAGTTCTGCACCGTTGAATATTTGATCTCCGCATCGTCGAGCGCGACCAATTCAACCACGGCCGCGTGCAGTTGATTCTTATCGAACTGCGGCGCCGTGCAGCCTTCGAGATACGAAACGTGCGCGCCCTCCTCGGCCACAATCAGCGTGCGCTCAAACTGCCCCGACTCAGAGTTGTTGATGCGAAAATAAGTCGACAGCTCCATCGGACAGCGCACGCCTTTGGGAATGAAGCAGAACGACCCGTCCGAAAACACCGCGCTGTTGAGCGCCGCGAAGAAATTATCGTTGGTCGGCACGACCGACCCGAGATCCTTGCGCACCAGCTCCGGATGCTCTTTCACCGCTTCGCTGAACGAGCAGAAAATCACGCCGTGCTTTCTGAGCTTCTCTTTATAAGTGGTCGCGACCGAAACTGAATCAAAGACCGCATCGACAGCGACGTTGGCCAATTGCTTCTGCTCAGACAAAGGAATTCCCAACTTCTCGAAAGTGCGCAGCAGTTCGGGATCGACTTCATCCAGACTTGCCTTCGTAGCTTTCTGTTTGGGTGCGCTGTAATAAATGATGTCCTGGTAATCGACTTTCGGATATTCGATGTTGGGCCACTTGCTCGGCTCCTTCATCGTCAGCCAATTGCGGTAGGCCTTGAGTCGAAAGTCGAGCATCCACTGGGGCTCGTCCTTCTTCGCAGAGATCATCCGCACCGTGTCTTCGTTCAGACCGCGCGGGATCATCTCGGACTCAATATCGGTGGTCCAGCCGTATTTATATTCTCGGTTCGCAAGTATCTCAGCAGTGCTCATCGGTTTACTTTCTCAGTGCGCGTCGCGCAGCGCTCTCAAGGGGTTCTGCATCTTCTGAATCTGATGCAACCGCGCGTCAACCTTTTCTTCCGATCCAATCAACTCGGCCAGAGTAATTTCAGACAGGGCGTTCTGCACAATCTCGTGCAGTCCCACGATCACGGGCCGAATGCCGCAATCACTCGTGTGCACACACACATCGAGCACGCCCGCGTGCGTCTGGCAAAACCGATCGACGGTGTCTTCATCAAGAATGCGAATCACCTCGTTCAGACGAATCTCAGACGCCGGTCGCGCCAGCGTATAACCACCGTTAGCGCCGCGGGTTGATTGGACCAACCCGGCCTTCACCAGAATCCACATCAACTTGCCCGCGTTCGCCGGCGAGAGTCCTTCGAGATCCGCGATCTGATTGAGCGTCAGCGACTCAGCGCGGGTCTCAGCTCGTGCCAGTTGCACGAGACATCGCAGGCCGTACTCTTCGTGTGCAGAAATCTTCATTTTTGCGGTTTTCTTTCGATTTCCGCCTGATTATAGCATTCCTTACTTTTTTATCAAGTTTACGGGCGGCCACACATGCGCTAATCGAGTGGGTCGATTACAATCGCCGCGCAACCAATCGTGTGAGAGCCCGGAGCGGTAGCGGCGGGATCAAGTGATTCGCAGTGGCCCTTGATCCGGTCGCTACCGCTCGCGGTTCTGACACTCGCGTACGAATGAGATCCTTTTCACCAGTCAAATCGAGTTCTTTCGGATTTGTAATAGCCATCTGCGCAGTCGGCGTGACCACGCTACCACTCAAGCTGTTGGGACCACACATCAATCCGACGACAGTCGCGCTGGCCTTCCTGTTGATAATTCTTTTCATCGCGCGCGCGTGGGGTCCGGCGCCCGCGGTGTGCGCGTCGGTCGTTGGTATCCTCAGTTTAAATTTTTTCTTCCTGCCGCCGTTTGGCACATTCGCGATTCGCGACCCGGCCAATTGGATCGCGTTCGTGGCCTTCATGGTCACTGCGATTACTGTCGGTCAACTCTCCGGCAACGCAAAGCAGCGCGCCGAAGATGCCGAAAACGCCAAACGTGAAGTCGAGCGGCTGTATTACGAGTTGCAGGATTCGTTTGACCGATCAAGCCAGGCCAAAGCTTTGAAGCAAAGCGAGCGACTGAAATCTTCCCTGCTCGATGCGGTGACGCACGACTTTCGCACGCCGCTCACTTCGATCAAGGCCTCGGCGACCGCGATGCTCGACGATATCTACGGAACTGAACGCGATTATGCGGCGCCGGCGCTCGATCAGGACGCGCGCAAAGAAATGCTTCAGGTGATCGATGAAGAAGCTGACCGGCTCGATCGGTTCGTCGAGGGGCTGACCAAACTCGCGCGCATCGACGCCGGCGATATGCACTTGCAGCTCCAGCCGGCTTCAGTCGAAGAAATGGTCACTGCTGCGTTGAAGCGCGCCGAGCCGCGCACGCGCTCGCATCGTCTCGAAGTCTGGATCGAAGACTTGCCGCCGGTCACCGTTGACGAACACGCGATGTCAGAAGCGATTTACACGCTGGTCGACAACGCCGCCAAATACTCGCCGCATGAGTCTCCGATCACCGTGCGGGCGTCGCACAAAAATGAACAGGCGATTCTCATCAGCGTCGAAGATCACGGTCCGGGAATTCGCGCTGAGGTCCGCGATCGCGTCTTCGAAAAATTCTTTCGCGCCATGCGCGATGGCGACATCTCTGATCGGCGGGTGGGCGGTACCGGGATGGGACTGGCCATTGCGCGCGGAATCATCGAAGCGCACCACGGCCACATCTGGGTCGAAGATGCGGAAGGTGGCCAGGGGGCCAGGTTCGTGATCGAACTGCCGATAAACCCGGTCCCTGCTTCTGCGAGAGCGAACTAAAATCACCGATGGCCGATCCTAAACCCCGCATCCTGGTTGTCGACGACGAGCCGCAGATTACGCGCGTGCTGTTGCGCAGCCTGACTTCCAAAGGTTACGACGTGCGCATTGCCGCTGATGGCGAGTTCGCGTTGCAGAGTTTTCGTGACTCACCCACGTCGCTGGTAATTACCGATCTCGCGATGCCGAAGATGGGCGGACTCGAATTATGCCGGCGACTGCGGGCGATATCCGACGTGCCGATAATCGTGCTGTCGGTGCGCGGTGAAGAAAAAACCAAGGTGGAAGCGCTGGACGCGGGCGCCGACGATTACGTGACGAAGCCGTTCGGCATGGACGAATTGCTGGCCCGCATCCGCGCCACCCTGCGTCGCCAACCGGCCAAAGATGCACAGGCGCGGATCTTCGAGGTTGCTGATTTCCGCATCGATCTCGACGCGCACGTCGCCAGCCGCGGCGGCGAGGAACTACGTCTGACGCCGAAAGAATTCGATCTGCTGGCGCATCTCATGCGAAACGCCGGCAAGGTTTTGACGCACCGCGCGTTACTGGGGGCCGTGTGGGGCGGCGATTACACCGAGCAGCATGAGTACCTCCGCGTCTTCATCGGCCAACTCCGCAAAAAGATCGAGCCGGATCCATCGAAGCCCCGCTACATCATCACCGAACCGTGGATCGGATATCGTTTTAATCCTGAATAGGACAGGCCGGCGTGAATCGCGCCCGACTCACCTTTTACGAACTTTTAATAAACTCCTTATCCGTTCTTTACAACGACGCGTCTAATCTGACAGTCGTTGGCAAAGCTGATCAGTCCGAAGTTGAATTACTACGCCGCGTTATTGGCGGTCACTAGCGGCACAGTCGTCCTCATCACGTTCCGGGCGCACATCAATACAACCACGGTCGCGCTGGCATTGCTGTTGGTGGTTCTCTTCGTCGCCATGACCATTGGCAGCAAACCGGCGCTGCTCGCCTCGGTGCTCGCGATGTTCGGCTACAACTTTTTCTTTCTTCCGCCATTGCACACGTTGACGATTGCCGATCCGCAGAATTGGATTGCGCTGGCAGCCTTCTTTATTACATCGCTGGCGGTGGGCCAGCTTTCTGCCAGAGCCAGAAGACGAGCCAGAGAAGCAGAGACCGGTAAGATCGAAATTCGCCGGCTCTACGATGAACTCCACGACGCTTTTGACCGCGCCAGTGAAGCCGAGGCAATCAAGCGCAGCGAGCAATTGAAGTCGGCCTTGCTCGATGCGGTCACACACGATATTCGCACTCCGCTTACCTCGATCAAAGCGTCGGCAACTCTGCTGCTTGAAGATCGTGAAGAG
>DATANL010000099.1:0-11561 GCA_036266295.1 Pyrinomonadaceae bacterium
CCCACCTTCAGTTGGTGTGCGACAAACTATGGAATGAGAAAGGACGAGAACTCGTCGGTCTCCAACGCGAGTCAGGAACCGACAAACAAGTTCCGGTAATCGAAGAGGAAGTCTTCAAGAAACTTGGTGAAACAAAGGGAATTCTAAAATCATTTTTTACCGATTTTTTGGAAGGACTGGATCGTGATTCTCGCCAGGAGATTCTTGAAATGCTGGAACCGTTGGTGACGACGAGCGGCACCAGGAACATAATCGAGAGAGAGCGTTTGATAAGCGCACCTTTTAGGGATAGCCAAAAAAGAAAAGAACTCCTGGACCTGCTGGTTAACCATACCATTGTTCGCACGGAACCGCGGCTGGGTGGGTTTTTTGTGGAGATAACTCACGAGTTTCTTATCGCCCCAGTGCTCGAGGCTCTTACCGACGTTGTCAGTAAGGATCCGGAATATAATCGCTACCGCCAGTCGATGCGCGCGCTGGAGCGTTTGCATGGATCGAGCATCGCCGGAGCCTCGCCGCAACTAACGCAGCAGGACTTTTTCACACTGCACCGTCATCTCGAAGTTGTTTGCTGGGACAACTGGAGTTCAGAATTGATGCTCCGTTGTGCCGTGGCATTTGGAGTTTCACGAGACGTGCTGGAGACCTGGTTGAAAATGTTTGCCCGCTTTCAAACTGAAGTGGAGCCTCAGCCCGCTTACAATTTGGTAAAGAATACTGTCGACGAGACTGAATGCTTGAGCCTAGCCCAGCTTCGGTTTTTGAATGATCACAGAGATTTGACTCAGAAGCTGATTGACGAACAGATCGAGATCATCTGGCGCAGCGAACTAACCTGGGCCGTGGATGAGGAACGAGATGAAATCAAATACTGGACCGGAAGGATGAAAAATCGTGGCTAACGCTGCAATAACTATCATCGAGGAGTTTCTCCGCTCGGGCACGCCACAGGTTCGAAAGAACTCCCTGACGGCCTTGTCCTGTATTGAAGATGACGAGAGCGCCCGACTAATTGCCACAACCGCTCTAAACGATGATGACGCAGGTGTGCGCAAACGCGCTGAGGACGAGGCTCTTTCGATTAGCGAGAGCATGCGAGCTCGTGCCATCGCGGTGTTTGCGGACGCCGTTTCTCGCAAAGAACCGCAAAAGCAGCAACGTGCTTACGCTATTCTCGGGCAAATCAAGAGCAGGGGCTTCTCTATACCTCGAGTCCGATTGCCGTGGGGGAGTCGAATGTGGCTTGCGGCTTCAATGTTTTCTCATTTCTACCCGATCCGTAAGTGGTCATTCCGCTTGCGCTCCTGGAAGCCCGGTCTCCTTGGCTCGTTGATTGGAACCATTCCCCTCATCATTTATCTCTTCACCCAGAATCGTCCTCTGGAAATGCGCACCGTACTGGGCATTGGTCTCGGCAGCGCAGTTTTGCTGATTCCCGGAACGCTCATTCCGATCTTTGCCACTCAATTTGCGACGCCGATTAACTTGCAACTAAGGCGTTCTGCTGCTTCGCTAGTTGAAGTACTACTGGCGTTTTTCGCTGTGTTCGCCGGCCTCCTCGTCTTGTCAATTATCATCGGTCTCAGTCCCGCTGCGGGCGAAACGATATATCGAGAGTCGCGGGTCCTTTTACTCTTCACGATTCTGCTCTCGTTCTTGGCCGCCTTTGTTCGTCTCGGCACCATCATTGCATTTGGTCGGCTTAAGTTCCTCAAATCGTGGGGGCGCAGAACCTGGAATTGGTTGTTCGAAATCTGCGGCGGAGTAGTGGCCGGTCTAGCGTTGGCGACTTTGGTCTATTTGTTTTTCAAACTGGACGCGGCCTCCTATCAGGACTCTGTGCTTTATGAAGGCGTGTGGCTAGGATCTCTTGCTGTGACCGTCGGTTTAGCCACAGCCTTTGCTCAGATTGATAGCGAGGCCCCACCAGCGTAACGACTTGAAAGTCGTTCGCCACCACACCGCGCTGAAGCGACGGTGTGAAATAGACGTGTGACGATTTTGCGCAAAGCCAGTGCATCCTTGCGCGAACGATATGAATGCCTTCCCGATTGGGCTTTTCACCGCGGACTTGCGGCGACAGGATTCGCCTGCTTCGTCCAAATTTCTGTACAGCTACCTTCAGCTGGGATACACTGTGTTTCCCTGAACCAACACGCAGAATAATTCTCGGGAGACGTCGTCAATGCCGGATCTGGACATTACTTGCGCTGAGTGTGGCGCTACCTTCCCATTTACCGAACGAGAGCAAGACTATTATCGCGAGCGCGGGCTGAGCCACCCGAAGCGGTGTAAACCGTGCCGCGATTCGCGCCGTGCGACTTTTGGCGGAGCCAAACAAGGCGGCGGGGGCGGCGGCAACGAACGTGAACGATTCGAGATCGTTTGCGATCAATGCGGTAAGCCGGACAGCGTCCCATTCAAACCCCAGGCCGGACGGCCGATTCTGTGCAGCAATTGCTTTAGCGCTAGCCGCGCACAGAATCGCGGGGCTTAGTCGAACCCACAGGCGTTTGCTGCAAGAGTCGGCGAAGCCGACGAATGATAGTAGCCCACCGATTTATCGGTGGGGGTTCGGTGGCACAAAGAGGGAAGTCCGTGAAACGGACGGCTGAGCTTGGTTATTGACAAGTTATCAGTCGTCCGCTTTGCGGACTTTATGGTTTAGACGTGAACATCCCAGCGCTAAAGCGCTGGGCTATTTCCACTCAGTCCGCTACGCGGACGTAAAGGACTCTTGCTGCAAAGCCTACCCACCGCGTCCGGATTCAACCTCAATCAACTTCAGGCTGAGCGCCCGTCGCTCTTTATTCCGAAGTGCGTTGCGTGAACCTCGTCCGAATCCGTCAGACAATTAAAGGCCGTGCGGGACGTGGATTATGATCCGGCAGTGATGATGACTGCCTGAATTCCCAGCAGTTCGGAGAAGTCTTTGCGGTAGGTTGCTTCGATCTTGCGGGTGTTGCTCACGCATTCAACCAGTTCGTCGGTCGAAACAAAGCCATCGCTGACGGCTTCGATGGCCCACATGGGAACGTGCGCTGCGGTGTGCAGAATGTCGTCGACCAGTCCGAGATACTGCTCCTTGGTCTCGACATAAGCATCAAGTTTCGCACCACGTTCTTTGGTTTGCTCGCTCCAGGGGCCTTTGCCCTGGCGGATCCATTCTTCACGCCACGTGACTGCGCGCGAGTTGCGGCTGTCGCTGGAACGGGTGGGATGCGGTAGCCGCAAGAACATCAGGTCGTTGTCAGGGTTATCGGCCAGGAAGGCTCTGGCCGATTTGTTTGAAGTAATATTGCTGCGGCGATTGTCGATCGGCGACGGCAGCGTCTTCAACAAACGCCGAAATACATTCGAGAGCGCGAGCGGTTGACGCAGGTCGCGCGTATCGAGGTTGAACGAGAATACGTAGTCGCCGACGGACATGCCGGCCGCCAAAGCTATGGCGCGTTTGAACGGCGAGCCGAACCGCTCGGCGTTGTTGCGCACATTATCAAACCACCATGCGTCAGTCTCGTTGAACCATGACAGCAGTCCGGGATTGCGAAAATATTTTCGCGGGACGTAGGCGTCGTCCAGAATTAAATCGACGTCGTGCTCGGTCAGCGTCTCGGAATTATTTTCGATGAAGGCTTGCGATTTGGTCCAGGCCCATTGCGCCGGATCGTTGACGGCCACGCGCGTTTGCCAACGCTTCAGATAGTGGCCCAGGTGCGGTTCGCCGGCGAGCGGCAGCGCGACCGAATTGAATTTCAAGCGGCGCAGCACATTCAGCTCAAAGCCGAGCCATCCAATCGAGCTGGTATTAAGTCCGTTCTGAGGTTGTTGCATTTTACGCTGTGCTCCTGCTCCCGAGAGAGCAGGGAATCATTACGAGCCTAATTGGTCCATCCGCGCCATCAGTTCCTCGGCGATTAAATTCATGTCCGGCGCCGGCGCTACTTCCCTCGCATAACCTTTCAATTCCGGAAACGGCTCGAGTGTCAGCAAGGCGCGCACGACGCGCGGATCGAATTCGATGCCGGTCCACTCGATGAGATGTTCGCGGGCTTGCTGCTCGGTGTACGCCTCACGAAACGGGCGCGCGTCCGTTAGCGACGCATAGGAATCAGCGACGCGCAGAATCCGGGCGCCGAGTGGAATTTGTTCGAAACGCAAACCGTCCGGATAGCCGCCGCCGTTCCACCATTCATGATGCCAACGAACCAGCAATTGCGCGCCGCGGTCCGCGCCGGCCGTGGCGGCTTCGCGTTCGCTGATGATCGGATGACGCGCCAGGTCAATGCGTTCGTCGTCGCTCAATGAATGGCGCCCGCGCATGTAATCGCGATTCATAACTACTTCCCCGAGATCATGGGCCAGCGCGGCCGTGCGCAACGAGAAGCGATCGCGCGGCCCGAGCCGGAACAATCTGGCAATCTGATCGGCAATCGCGGCGATGCGTGTGCCGTGCGGGTGCGCATAGCTTTCGAACTCGTCGGCCCGCGCCGAGAGACTGGCGAACACTTCGATCGTGGCGCCGTCGGTACGCTCAATGGTTTCAACTGGTCGCATCGTTAGGAAGTTACTTACTGGCCAGGCTCGACAGCAACTCGCGCGCAGACTTGTTCGCCGGATCGGCAGACAACGCGCGCAGCGCTTCATGTTCGGCGCGCTTACGCAGTCCGATCCGTTGATAAAGTTCAGCGAGCATCAAGTGAAACGAGGCGTTGTTCGGCTCGAGCTTCAGGGCGGCTTGCAATTCCGTCTCCGCGGTTCTTCTCAAGCTCGGGTTACGCATCAACGCGGTTCCATAATACGCGCGGTATCTGCCGACGCGCGGTTCAAGTGTCGCCGCCTCGGCTAAAAAACGAATAGCGTCTTCGTGCTGACCGCGTTCCAACGCTTCTGTGCCGCGCTTGAAAGAAGTCTCGGCGCGATTCGCTTCCGGTTGCTTTGGACTGGCCGGCGCGGTGGGCGTCTCTTTCTGCGCGGGCACGGGCTCGGCGGCCTTAGTCTTGTCCTTAGCCGCCACCGACTTATCATAGTCCCTGCGAAGTTTTTCATCGCTCAAGGTCTCGTACGCGCGGCCGATCCGAGCGAAGGCTGATTCCAGCCTGGCACGCAACTCACTCTGGTGAAAGCGGTCGGGGTGAAAGCGGCGCGCCAGCTCATGATATGCCTTCTTGATTTCACTCATCTCGGCGAGCGTCCCGACGTCGAGCACCTCGTAATGAGTGGTTGCTGAATTCAAACGGATGAACAACGCGTTCGCCTCGGCGTTCGGATCCCTGGGCGCAACTGCCGGAGCCGCCGCCTTGACCTCTTTGGTTGCGGCGCGGGTCCTGGGCGCATCCGTCAGAACGGTTTGCTGATCATCGGGACGCAAAACTCCACCTAAGCAAAGAGCGTAGACAGCACGCAACAAATCGTGTTCGCGAAGATCCTTCGTTGTCAGATCGGCGAGACTCGCATCGTCCTTAGCTTCCCGGACGCGAGCAAGGGTCTTAGCCTCCGCAGGCGACAGCGGCAGGTCCTCGATTTCGCCGGGCGAATAATTCATCGCGCCGACGCCGACTCGCGACTTGATGAATTGCAACGGCAGCTGTCGCGCCGATTCCAAAAGCAGCCGATTAATTTCGATCGCGGGAGGGAAATCACCGTCGACGCGCACGCGCCTGTCGAATGACCACTCGCCCGCGGTCCACAGAAGGGCCAGCCGCAAAACATCTGCGACCTGGGCCGACCGCGTCTGTTGCAGAACGGCAGGCGTTATCATTCCGTTCTCCAAAAGGGCCGCCGCCAACTCTTCGTCTGATAAATTCGAAGAAAATCCGTCGACCTGTGTGGCGCTGGTTCTGTTGCGCTTGAAAACCTCGCGCAGGCGATGCGCCCGAACATTCGAGGTCGCGAAAAGTAAATTGCCCTTGTCGAAATAGATGACCACCTTGGCCGGGTCATTCGATAAGCGGATGGCGCCCGACAAGCCGGCATCGATGATTTCGCGAATTAATTCGGCGAGAGGACGTTCGGAAAGCTGTCCCTCTGTGTGGCGATCGCTTTTGCTCACGTCAGTCGGAATGATAGCGCACGAGCGCGAAAGTTTGCGAACCGGGTTCAGGACTTAATTGCACGCGAACGCCTAAGCTTTCGGGTGCGCCTTATCGTAGACCTCGATCAGTTTTTCCATCGAGACGTGCGTATAGATTTGCGTGGTCGAGAGACGCGCGTGGCCCAGCAATTCCTGGATGTCGCGCAGGTCGGCGCCGCTATCGAGCAAATGCGTCGCGAATGAGTGCCGCAGCGCGTGCGGGCTGATATCGTGAATGCCCGCGCAGAGCCGAATATATTTTTCGACCAGGCGTCCCACGGAACGCGTCGTCATCCGCGTGCCTTGATAATTCAAAATCAGCGGTTGGGCGTCGCGTTTGGTGGCCGGGGCGTTCATGAGAAAGTTCCCGCGGACCGTCAGGTAATCGCGCAACGCTTTCGCGGCCGGATCGCCAAACGGAACGATGCGTTCTTTTCTCCGTTTGCCGAACACGCGCAGCAGTTTCTGGTTGAAGTCGATGTCGCGCAGGTTGATGTTCACCAACTCGCCCACGCGAATGCCGGTGGCGTAGAGCAGTTCGAGAATCGCGCGATCGCGTTTCCCAAAATCTGTCTCGAGATCCGGCGTCTCGATAAACCGAATCGCGTCTTCGATCGAAAGATGCACCGGCAGCTTCTTTTCTTTGCGCGGCGTGGCTACCAGTTTCGCCGGATTTGATTCGATCACTTCCTCGCGCACCAGAAATTGAAAGAAGGTTCGCAGGGCTGCGAGCTTCCGCGCGATCGAAGTCGTCTTCTTACGATCGGAATGCAGACTGGAAAGCCATTCCCGGATCGTGAGGTGATCGATCTGTTCGAGACCCGGCTCTCCGCGACGAGCGGTTGGTTTTGCATCTTCCGCCGGACAGAGAAAATCAAAAAACTGCGTCAGGTCGCTTTCATAGTTTCGCACCGTGTGGACACTGACGTTTCGCTCATAACGCAGGTGATCGAGGAATTGCGTGAGATAACGGTCAAGCATGGCACAGACTTCAGTTTGCAATTATACGCAATCTGCTGAAGTGCGGAATGACTTTTATGATTGATCGCGTGTCTTGACCAGAAATCCTTTGCGCGCCCGCACGCGCGTCGCGTCTTTATTCTTAATGCGGACAGTGATCTGATGATACTTTCCGTCGCGCTTGTCGACGGCGGGGTAATAACTGAGGATGTATTGTTGCGCGAGGTCGGCGGAGATTTGCGCGAAGGTCTTATCGAGATCGCCGACAGTCCGCGGGACATAAGATTCGCCTCCGGTTTGTGCCGCGAAGGCCTGCATCCTCCGTTCGGCGGTGAGATCGCGCACATTGGCGTTGTCATAAAGGCCGGTCTGCACGACGTAAACCTGGCATTCATCCGACGACAGACGTTGCAGCGTGGCGTCGAAATCGTGGTCCTCGCGACTGGTCGTGTCGCGGCCGTCTGAAACGATCACGATGATTCGCCGGCCGGCATAAGGCTTTAGATAAGTCAGCGCCGCGAAGATGCCGTCATAGAGCGAGGTCGCGCCCTCGGGTTTGCCGAACATGTCAATGGTGCGTTCGAGCACCGAAACGTCGTTCGTCATGGGCTGCGATAATTCAACGTTGGTCGACACGGAATAGATGGCCGCCTCATCGACTGGCCGCAGCACGGTGCGAAAGAATCGCTCCGCCGCGCGTTTTTCGAATTCACGCGAGGTGTCGAGGCTGCCGCTGTTATCGAACAGCATGGCCATGCGCACCGGCGTCTCGGCCCGGTAGATTTCGTTGATCGGTTTCGTTTCGCCGTCGACAACCAATTCAAAGTCTTCGAGTTTGAGATTGATGATTGCGGCGCCGCGCGAGTCAAGCACGGTGGTGGGAACGGGAACGAGATGCGACGCGACACGGACGACATCGTCGGGAGAATTTACGCCCTCACTTGAATTTGAATTGGCCGACTTCTGGGGCATCACCGGCGGAGGCGGCAAGCTTTTGGTCGTCTGCCGCGGCCGCGCTGACGCCGGCGTCGGTGAAGGCTTGGCGTTCGTGTTCTTTTGCCGGCCGGACTGTGAGTGCGCCGACTGAATCACGACGCACGACCACCCGACGATGAGCAACAGCGCCGCTGTCCCGGTCACCAGAGTATGCGCGGGCTTCTTCATCATACGGTCGCCGGTGTCTGAGCCTGAGGCAGTTCCTGTTGCAGCCATTCGTCCCATTCTTTTAGCGCGATGTTCACCTGCAGCGTGTGACGATCGCGTTTTCGTTTGACCGAGCGGGCTTGCTCCTTAGTCAATGGTTCCAACAACGCGAAGGTAATATTCACCGGCTGATAATTTTTCGTTTCCGCGCTGGATACGTAACGGGCCAAGGCCCCGATCGCACTACGCGGCGGTGCAATCAAAAGTTCTTCACCTCTGCTCAGGCGCGCCGCATTCAATCCCGCCAACCAACCCATCGCGACAGATTCGACGTAGCCTTCAACGCCGGTGATTTGTCCCGCGAACAGGATGTTTGGATGCTGGCGCATCTGCATGGTTGCCGCGAGCACCCGCGGACCGTTGATATAAGTGTTCCGGTGGATCTGCCCGAATTGCAGGAACTCAGCTTTCTCAAGTCCGGGAATCATACGCAGGATGCGCGCCTGCTCGCCATACCGTAGATGATTTTGAAAGCCCACCATGCTGTAGGCATCGGCCATCAGGTTTTCCTGGCGCAGCTGGACCGCCGCGTGAGGTTGGGACCCGGTTCGCGGATCGATCAAACCGACGGGTTTCATCGGCCCGTATCGCAGAGTTTCGAATCCGCGTCGCGCGAGTTCCTCGATCGGCAGACACGCTTCGAACCAACGCGTCTCTTCAAAGCGTTGCAGCGGGACGCTGTTGGCGTCGGTTAAGGCTTCGTGAAACCGGACGTATTCATCTTCATTCATCGGGCAATTGACATAATCATCGCCGCCTTTGCCATAGCGCGCGGCGCGAAAAGCGATTGCGTGATCGATGGAATCTGCGGCAATGATCGGCGCGATGGCGTCGTAGAAATAAAGCTGGTCATCTCCGGTCAGCGTCATGATTTCTTTGGTCAACGAATCAGACGTGAGCGGCCCGGTGGCGATGATCGTTATTGCCCCTTGCGGAATGGTGTTCACTTCTTCGCGCTCAACCTGAATGTTCGCGTGTGACTCAATGCTGTCGGTGATGTAAGCCGCAAACCGTTCGCGATCGACCGCGAGCGCCGCGCCCGCGGGAACGCGCGTCGCCGCCGCTGCTTCCATCACCAGCGATCCACCTCGGCGCAATTCTTCTTTCAGCAGGTAAGACGCCGTGCCGGGTTCGTCCGACTTCAATGAATTCGAACAGACGATCTCGGCGAGCTTGTCGGTGCGATGCGCCGGCGTCTGTTTCACCGGCCGCATCTCGAAAAGCTTTACGCGGATCCCGGCATTTGCCGCCTGCCAGGCTGCCTCGACGCCCGCGAGCCCGCCGCCGATGATGATGATCTCGTTCATTCGTATGAGCGTCTTGATGGAGCGCGGGCATCCCTGCCCGCAAAGCTCGCACCAGCGTACCGGGAAACAGTTTCGCGCTTCGCGCTCATACGGGCAAGGATGCCCGCGCTCCATACACGATCGCAATTGCGCAACTAAACAAGTTGCGCTACATTCAAATGCATTGACAAGCCGGCGTAGCTCAGTTGGTAGAGCGTGCGATTCGTAATCGCAAGGTCACCGGTTCGACCCCGGTCGCCGGCTCCAAAGTCTCCCGTTCATATCTCCGTCACGTTCCCGACTGCGAGGCTCACTTTTCATGAAGCTGCTGCGTTCGAAAACCGTAATTCCTTTCGCGAGTGTACTACTACTCGGCTCAATCTTTACTTCGAGCCGGGCGCAAGACGCGCCTAACGTCGCAGGAGTAGTTTCAGTTACGGTCGTCGGAGTGATTGGTGACCAGGCATCCGCTGTGGTTCCCGGCGCTCACGTCAGTTTGTATTCTCTCGATCGGATCTTACAGACGACATCCGATTCATCAGGGCACTTTGAATTCAAGGCCGTTGCCCCCGGTACCTACGAATTCGAAGTTTTTGCTCCCGGCTTCAAGCGCTTCAGCAAAACCATTGTCGTTGATCGAGCACGAGCGGCGACCGGCGAGAAGGCGGTCAATCAGACAGCCACGATGCAGATAGCTGCGGCGGACTCGGCGAGAAACATTATCCCTGTGGATTTGGCGCTGGCCGTAGTCGGTCCGTGCCTGCCGGACCGAGCAGTCTATGCACCGCGCAGCATCAACGGCAATGCTGTTGCCGGAGTTGTGGTTGAATACCCCAAAGTCCGTGTCACGCGGGCGACGGTTCAACTCTTTGATGCGAAAGGCGCGCACATTGCACAGCAGCAAACAGATGAGCGCGGCGAGTTTCAATTCAAAGAGATCGCGCCTGGGCATTACTACGTCACTCTTCAACACCCGGCCTACAATGAAATGAAATCGAGTGAGTTTTGGGTGGCGCGCGACAACACGACCAACGTCACTCTCGATCCGGTCCCATTAGGCAAGATTCGAGTCTGTCAATGACGAACGTCTACTGTTTCTTCTCGGGAAACAGCATCACCTCGACGTAACGCTTCGTGTCGAGATATTTCTTCGCCGCGTCCTGAATCATCGCTTTGTCGATCTTCTTGTAGTAATCGCCCAGCATCCACAGGCCGGCCACGTCTTCGTTGTTTTCGTACCTGGCAATGATTTGATTGACCAGGTAGCCGTTTTGCTTGCTGCCGCGTTCATAATCGCGGAGCAGTGTCTCGCGCTGGTCGGTCACCTGCTGTTCCGTGGGGCCTTCCGTTTTGAATTTTTCGATCTCATCGAACACGCGCTTTACGAGCGCCTCGGTGCGATCCGGCGAGCTGCCAAAATCGATCGAGATTGAATATTCCGGCCTCGGGATTCTTTGATACGTCGGCGACACGGTAATGCCGTAGGTGCCGCTCAACTCTTCGCGAATCACTTCCAACAGGCGACGCTGCAGGATTTCAGACATGGCGCGAATGGCAATACGGTTCGTCTGGTTGTATTCAAACGGCCCACTGAAAAAGATCGATGAACTGCTTTTTGGTTCGACGCCCTTTTCGACGCGCTTGACCACGACCTCGCTCGGAGTGCGCACGCCGACGTCTTTCCAGCTTTCCTTGCGGTGCAACGACGGCAGGGAGCCGAGATATTTTTCGATCAACGGCTTGATGGTCGCTTCATCAAAACTGCCGACGAAGACGAAAGTGAAGTCGCTCGCATCGGCAAATCGATTTTTGTAAAAGGCCATCGATTTCTCGAGGTCCCATTGATTGATCGTGTCGACCGTATCCAATTGCCGCCGCGGATGGTTCTGATATCGCGCGATGGTCACGGCATTATCAAAACTGAATTCCGGCACGGCGGCCTGGTTGGCGAGGACTGTTTTCTGCTGAGTCGCCAGGACATTGAAAGCATTCGCGTCCGCCCGCGGTTGCGTAAAGGTCAGGTAGATCAGTTGGAACAT
>DATANL010000100.1:0-9158 GCA_036266295.1 Pyrinomonadaceae bacterium
TACTTCATCGGTGAACGGTCCCAATAGAGATCGCTGTTTTCCCACGGCGCCTTGTCCGTGTAGAACCAATTCAAATAACGATGAATGTCGGTTTGCGAATACATCGAATAGATGTTCGTCAGGCCCGCGCCGGGCGATACCGCCTTGAATCGATCGGTTTGCGTCAGGATCCAGAACGTCATGTATCCGCCATAGGACCAGCCGAACGCGCCGGTGCGATCGGGATCGGCGACTCCCGCCGCGATCATCGCATCGACGCCTGACATGCAATCTTCGTAATCACCCTTGCCCCAGGTGTTTTTGTTTGCCGCCGAGAAGGCGAGGCCCTTGCCGGTCGAGCCGCGGAAGTTGGGCTGCAGCACCGCGAAGCCATTCGCCGCCAGCACCTGGACCGTCGTGTTGAAGTTATTGATGGATGCTCCAGTCGGTCCGCCATGCGGATTCAGTAGAAACGGAACTTTCGTTCCCGCCTGATATCCCACCGGCTTGGTCAGAACACCCTCGACTTCCGTGCCATCCTTGCTCTTCCATTTCACCACCTCGGACTGGGCGAGCGAATAATCATTCAACCACGCGTTCTGATGAGTGATGATCTGCGGAGCCTCGCCGTTGCGCGAAATATAAATCTCGGTGGGCTGCTGCCCTGAGGAAACGGTGCCCATCAAGGTGCGCCCGTCGTGGCTGATTTCGGTGATGCCGATTGAGCCACCGCGGCGCCACACTTGTGCGGTGACGCCGTTGACCACGTCGACTTTGTAGACCTCGATCGCTTCCAGGATGTTCGTGCTGAAGTAAATCGCGCGTGAATCGGGCGTCCAGACCGGCGTGCCCACGCTCAGATCAAATTTGCTGTCGACTTGTTTGGGTGCGCCACCGTCCGGCGAGACGACATAGAGGTACGCAGTCGATGGCCCGGGATCGCGATCGCGCGTGGCGGTGAAAGCAATCCATTTTCCATCCGGAGACCAGCGCGCGTTGTCTGCGGCTCCAGGTTCGCCGGCGAGTTTTCGCTTTGCCCCGCTCGCTACCGTCACGACCCAGACGTCGCTCAACGCGCCGTCGTCTGCCCGCGGAGTTGGCCGAGTGCTGTAGGTGATGCGTGTTCCGTCCGGCGACCATTGCGGATCGCTGACCGTGTAATCGCCTTCAGTCAGACGCTTCTCCTGTTTCTTGTCGATATCAAAAACCCACAGATGCGTCATCTTGATGTCATGATCGATGACCATCGTGTCGTCTTTGACTTTCTTCCGATCCTCTTCGTCTTTGTTTGGTTGATCGACTGCGGTCAGCACGAGCCGTTTTCCGTCCGGGGAGAAATGAAATCCAGTCACGCCACCTTTGTGCGCGGTGACGGCCCACGCTTCGCCGCCATCGGCGTTCATCATCCAGACCTGTCGCTCGCCGTCCTTTTCACGATCGCTCAGAAAGGCGATCATGTTTCCATCGGGAGACCATTCCGGCGCCGTCGCGTTTTTCTCGCCGCGCGTGTATTGACGCGCGCTACCGCCGGCGGTCGGAACCACCCAGACCTGCGTGCCGGTCTTCCATTCTTTGTCTTTCTCCATCCTGACTTCGCCCACGGTGTAGACGACGCGCGCACCGTCGGGAGAGATGCGGGGGTTGCCGACTGACTTGATTCTCAAAACGTCGAGGGCAGACAACAGCTTCTTGCCGTCTTTGGCGCGCGCGCTGCGCCGGAGATTCGCGGGCTCAGGTGAATCGGATTTGGCTGGGTTCTCTTGAGCAGCGGCGTTGGCAATCAGGCAAAGCAGAATCGGCAGGGTGATCAAGATGCGCTTGGGGGTCATGATGTTCTCCTGGTAGGGCAAATTGTACTTGCGTCCGCGGTGTCGGAAGCCCGACCGTCAGGTAGGGCTGCTGTGAACACACACTTTATTGATGGCACAAGTAGCCCTCCCTGACGGTCGGGCTTCTGACGCGCAAGCTGACTGCTTGCGTTACTCTTTCCAATGAACTGTCGCGAACGATGCCGGATCGAAAAGCTTCTCGGGCAGTTTCACGTTAGCGCGCAGGTCGGAATACTCCTCGGTCGTAACTACCTTGTCATCAATCTTAAAAATAACTTCAGGCGACATCCAACCGCCGCCGAGTTTCACGTACTTATTGAATTGCGTCTCCTGTGTCTGCGCGCCATCGCGACCTCCGGGCCGCAGCATGCGTACAAAATAGAGGTTCTTCTCGTCGATCCAAAACTGCGGCGAATGCAGGTCGCCCTGTTTGGCGCCAACCACGTAAACCGGACGCCCTTGCCAGGTATCTTCGCGAAAGATTGAAAGGTCGAATTTCAAACCTTTCAGTTTCTCTATCACCTCGGTTTGCGACAGAGCATAGATATCAAATCCCAGCACCATCAGCGGATGAACAAACGGACGGTTGGTATCAACCTTGCCGCCTTTGAAAGAGTAGACCTGGCCGTTGGTAAACAGAATTCCGTTGCCGTCTTTTGTCGGCGTGAAATCGATGCGGAGCGAACCCGGTAAAGACATCGCTTCGTACCAGGTCTCGACTTTCTGATTACCGTCCTGGTCGATGTTAGTCGTCTTCTGCACGAAGGTCGCGGTCTTGTACCACGACTTCGCATGTTTGGACTGCATCGCTGCGATCAGTTGTTCGGTGGTGCTGATTTTGGCGGCTAACGCCTGCGGGACAATTATCAAACTGAGTAAGAGTACCAAAATGAATTTACGCATGGCTTGAAACCTCATTGAATATCTTGCGGATTTACTACTGTGATTTCGTGATAACGCCTGAAGTCATCTGCATTGAATGTGAGGATGTGCGTCACGCCGTGGACCAGCATCGCCGCGACAATTCGTGCGTCATGTGCCTGACGTCCGCTAACGGCATGTGCTTCAACCAGACGCTGCCACTCAGAAAAGATATCCTGCGTATCAGGTAATAACGTGAACGTTGTTTGAAACGTCTTGACGTGGGCAGCAGTATCCACGACCGACAGAGCCAAACCATTGCTGGCCAACGGGCGGGTTGCTACAGCCCAAAATTCAATTAGGTTTTGCGCGACAACTGACAGTTGGTGCTTCTGGCGGAGCAATGTCGCGGCGGCGGTCCGCGCATTGTCGTACATTGCGTGGCTCTGCTGAATCGACTTCACCAATACATTCGTATCTACGAGAACGATCATAGCTGAGCATCTTCGCGTTCCTTGTAGATGCTCTCTCTGCTTACCGCATAGTCAGAGAGTGGCGGACCACCGATAGCATGGTTCGCGGTCCATTCCAATAGAATGCGCGCCCGCTCTTCGCCACTCAGCTCCGCCGCGGGCTTCTCTTGCGTCATCAGTCTTTCAAGCACGCGATTAACGAACTCTTCGGTGGTCAAACCTTCGGCCTTCGCGCGCGCGGCGAGTTCTTCTTCGAGATCGGGTTTTAGAGTGACTGTCATAGGCGAGCTAATCTTAGCACCGGAGTCAGGAGCCAACGAAATTCAGGAGGGTCAGAGAGCCTATTGTTGTTCATTATCGGATCGCTTGCGCCGAAGGTGCTCGACCAAGGTGGCCCAGACCGTTCTTAATTGTTCCTTTCCAAGAGATCGCAGCACGTTGACTCTTCGTTCGCCGATATTGTCCCAACCTCTGACTACGATATAAATAGATGTCGATAGTGCCAATACTCTCGCTAGTAAATTAGGCCTAGTAAAAAAGTCAGCAATGTTTATCGTCCACGAGTTAAATGATTGTTCGATAGTGAATCCAGCGAGCAGTACGGCAAAACACAATTCCGATACGCCGTATCCAAATCTATGATTCATTCGCACCACATACAGCGCTGTTCCGAGGAGGGGCACGCCAAAGAGTACTATGCCGATTATGGCGTAGATTTTCGATATGCCAACAACCAAGAAATAGACAAAAACGGGGGCCGCGCCAAGTATTAAGATCACCCCAACGCTCTTTAAGGACAGTTCCCAGACGTAATCCACCAATCGTCGCCTATTGGGAGGGCCGATTCCCTTCCAGCGCAGCCAGTCGTCCAACTTGTTGATCTCAGACGCCGTTCCGTAAAAGCCAAGAAGGAAAGAGGGGATCAACAAGCTGGGATACTTCTGCCATGCGAGCACTGCTACGGTTACATAGGGAACCGTCAGTAGTCCGATCGCTCTGAGCAAATCGAAAGAGTTGGGTAAAATCAATAGAAGGACAAGAGCGATCACTCTAGTGATTCTGGGGGCAGAGGAGACGGCGATGAGAAAGCCAACACCTACTATCTCTAATTGGTGGGCTTGCCAAAAGCTCAAGGAAGCACCTTTCGGTCTAAATTCGATGCGATAAAGAAGACTATTCTGCGTCGTGATTGCTTTGCATTGGGATTTTCACACCCTTCTGTTGCGCCGTTTCGATCGCTTCCTCATACCCCGCATCCACATGCCTCGCAACCCCGAGACCGGGATCGTTGGTCAGCACGCGATGCAAACGCTTCGCAGCTTCGTCGGTGCCGTCGGCGACCGACACCTGCCCGGCGTGCAGTGAGTAACCAATGCCGACGCCGCCGCCATGATGAAACGAAACCCAACTCGCGCCGCTCGCAGTGTTCAGCATAGCGTTGAGGATGGGCCAGTCGGCCACGGCGTCTGAGCCGTCTTTCATTGCTTCGGTTTCGCGGAAAGGCGAAGCGACTGAGCCGGTGTCGAGATGATCGCGGCCGATCGCGATGGGCGCTTTCAAGTCACCGCGCCGCACCAGTTCATTGATGGCCTCGCCCATCTCGGCGCGTTCGCCATAGCCGAGCCAGCAGATGCGCGAAGGCAGGCCCTGGAACTTCACTCGATCACGTGAAAGACGCAGCCAGCGATTCAAAGTATTGTCTTCGGGAAAAAGTTCCAGCGCGAGATCGTCAGTCTTGCGGATGTCTTCGGCTTCGCCGGAAAGCGCGACCCAGCGAAATGGTCCCTTGCCTTCACAGAAGAGCGGCCGAATGTACTCAGGCACGAAGCCCGGGATCTCGAATGCGTCCTGGCATCCGGCGTCAAAAGCCATCTTCCGAATGTTGTTACCGTAATCGAACGCGACGGCGCCATTTCGTTTCAGTGCCAGCATCGCTTCGACGTGCCGCGCCATAGATTCCATCGAACGCTTGACGTAGTCGCCCGCGTCCTTCTGTCTGAGTTCTATCGCAGCTTCCAGTGACAGCCCGGCCGGAACATAGCCATTCAACGGATCGTGTGCACTGGTTTGATCGGTGACTGCATCAATCTTTACTCCGCGTCCGACAATTTCGGGCAGCAGCTCAGCGCAGTTGCCGACCAGTCCCACTGAAACAGCGCGCTTTTGCTCGCGCGCGTCCTCGCAAATGTCCAGTGCTTCGTCGAGCGTCTGCGCCATGCGATCGCAGTAACCCGTGCGCACGCGCCGCTCGATCCGTTCCGGATCGACGTCAATGCCGAGAAAGACCGCGCCGTTCAAGGTCGCCGCCAGAGGTTGAGCGCCACCCATTCCGCCCAGGCCGCCCGACAGCAAAAGCTTTCCTGACAAGTCGCCGCCGAAATGTTTGTCGGCCATCGACGCGAATGTTTCGAACGTGCCCTGCACAATGCCTTGCGTGCCGATGTAGATCCAACTGCCCGCAGTCATCTGGCCGTACATCATCAAACCTTTGCGCTCGAGTTCGTGGAAATGGTCCCAGTTGGCCCAGGCGCCAACCAGGTTCGAATTGGCAATCAAAACTCGCGGCGCATGCTCGTGCGTGCGAAAGATGCCGACCGGTTTGCCCGATTGCACGAGCAACGTCTCATCGTTCTCGAGTGACTGCAGCGACCGCACGATCGCATCGTACGATTGCCAGTTGCGCGCGGCTTTACCGGCGCCGCCGTACACGATCAACTCGTCAGGTTTTTCGGCGACCTCGCGATCGAGGTTGTTCATCAGACAGCGCAACGCAGCTTCCTGATGCCATCCTTTGCAATTGAGCGTAGCGCCGCGCGGCGCGCGAATGTTTCTAGCGGACATGTGTTCTGAGAAGATTAAAACGTGATCGGTACTTTGGGAAGCTGCGTCAGCGTTAGGTAGCGTCTGTATTGTGAGTTGCTGGCGTCCGGAGCATTGGCCCGACTGTGAGGGAGGGCTCCCTTTCGCGCTTTCCTTTGTGAGCCCTCCCTTACCAGTCGGGCTAGTGCCCCGAAGGTGCAAGGCCGGCGCACGATTCAGATTCTACTCAGCGCTCGGGCTTCGGTGACGGCGGTTCGCTCTTTGGCAGCAACTTCTTGAATTCCGGCAGCGTCGCCAATGACTTCAGATCTTCTTCGTCTTGCAGCAAATCTTCGTAGCCGTCGTCCAATTCAATCGCGCGTTTCAGCGCCGTCATGGCCTCGGCGCGCCGGCCGAGCCGGGCCAGCGCGCAGGCTCGATGATAGTACCCATCAGCGTCTTCGTTATCGAGACGAATCGCGGTGTCGGCCGCATTCAGCGCGGCCGGCCACTCGCGCAGCTTACGATAGGCCTCGGCCATCCAGTCGTACGGATCGGACGACTTGCTGTCCAACGCCGCGGCCTTTTTCAATAAAGGCAAAGCCTCGCGAGGGCGATCGTTGTCGATGCGAATGCGCGCCAGGTTCAGATTCGCGCCGAAGCTCTGGGCCATTCTCTGCGGCTGACTCGCAGCCAGCCCTTCGGGAATTTCGCTCTTGTCAATAAACCAGTAGCGGCTAATCAGATTTGCGAAGAGATCGTCTTTTTCGATCGTGTGTTGCTCGGCGTCCCTGAGTACTGATCCAACTTCAGCGAAGCGCTTGTACTCGGCGTAAAACTGGGCCAGATCGACGTAGACTTCCGCGCCTGTTTGATCGCGTTCGATTGCGGCGCGCAATTCACTTTCGGCTGCCGCAAGATTGCCGGCGGCTTCGTACAATGCAGCCAGGCCGGTGTGCGCGCGGGGATCGTCGGGCTCGAAGCTGAGGTATCGCTGGTACAACTCGAGTGCTTGCTTTTTCTCAGCCTCGTCCTTCGAATCGGAATAATGCTGTGCGAGTTTTTGCAGCGCCGGCACGACGGGAGAGTCGCCGCCAATCAGTTCGACCCAAATTTTCGCAGCTTCATCATTTCGATCGTCGGCCGCCAGGCAGAGTGATCGCAGATAACGCAGGCCCTCGCTCTTCGGGTTGTCACGCAACAACTTGTCGACCAGCGTCAGGGCGTCTTTGTAGTTTCGCTGCATCGCGATCACGACGCGCGCAAAGTCGGTCTGCGTCACGGGAGCGGTTTGATTGCCGCTGCGCTGATCGCGAATTTCTGTCAGCGTCGGTTGCAGGTTCTCTGCAATCAGCTTGAGACCGCTGTCGATTTCAGTTAGTTCGGCAACCATCCAGGCGCTGCCGCGCTTTACCAAAGTTAACTTCAAATAATCGTTTTCAAATGACCCGGTCGACATGACGCGCGCCTCGGCGCGATCGCCGCTGACCTTGATCTTCAACAGTCGCGGCGCCGGCCGAAACTCGCGATCGACACCAAAGCGATGAACCAGTACCTGAAGTACTCGTCCATAGGCGCCCGACATCCGGTCGCGCTCTTTATCGCTCATGCCGGTCCATGCGCCGGCGCCCATCAGTTCGTCGGTGACCGCGGAGACGTCTGACGCGGCGCGCAACGACTCGGCGCTGCCGCGGGCCAGGTCCTGACAAATCTGCTTGATTAATGCCTCGGGATTGGTTTGATAATCCGCGACCGAGTGCGGTGTTTCCAGCACCTCGAGTTGAACGAGATTGAGCAAGGCGTAAGTCAGCAGCGCGCCGTGCGCATCTTTTATGTGCGTTGCATCGACGTAGCTGGTGCCCCAGGTCGGATCAATTTCGATCCAATCGCCGATGTAGACTTCAACCCAGGCGTGCCCGCCGAACGATCCCTCGCTGTAGGCCATGCCCGATACGACCCGCGCGGGCAAACCGAGGCTGCGCGCCATCGCGACGTAAAGTTTGCTGAACTCGTAACAGTCCGCTTCGCGCGTCGCCAAAGTTTGCGCGGCGTCGGCATAGTCCGTCCGCTTCCAGGTAAGGTTCTTGAAAGTCCAATCGGCAAGTTTGCGCGCTACGCTCCACGCGTCGCGATCATTTCCGGCGATCTCGCGGGCCTTGTTCGCGACTGATTTGTCATCCGCGGGAATGTCTTTCGACGGTGTGAGAAATTCAGCGACGGCGCCGGCCTTGATCGGCAGTTGCAGTCGCTCTTTTGGCTCGGCGCGCCGCGGCAGCACTTGCAGCTGCAGGTCCTGCTCCGAACGTTTGTCGATAGTTTGCGATTTGGTCGAGAGGTCTTCCGCGATCCGTTCGATCTCGCCCGCGGCTTTCGACTTGATGCGCAGACGCAGGCTGTTCAGCCGATTTTGATCGGCGATGAGCATTCCGCTCGGCCGCAAAATCGCGAACGTCGGTTCAGCTTTGGCCGCGAGGGCCTGCAGTTCCGCGACCGAATATCGGCCTTCGCGATCCATCGAGATCGACGAATGGGCTTCGAAATTGCCGCCGGCGAATGTCGCGTAGATGCTGGGACTGTGGAACGCGCGCGCAATCGACAGAAACATGTCGGCTTCCTGTGCCTTGACCGAATCGGCTCCGGCGGCGGCAACACCGTTCGTGGTTTCGAAGTTGTAACCGCCAAAAGCCACGACGTTTGCCGGAGTCCGCGCGACGCCCTTCTTAAAGTCTGACGAGGCCGCCAACTTTTCCGGCCGATCCAGCAGCGCCAGACTTTGTTGGTTGTCAGAGACCAACAGGAATCCACTCTTGACCGCGACAAATACCGGCGATGAATCAAACTTGATCGTGGCCGTGCCTTTGTCGAGGCTCGCATTCTTGAGCAAGCGTCCTTCGGCGAGCGCGCGCTGCAACCGATCGCTTTTCAACTTTGCGAACAGAATCCAATGACCGTTCCAACTGTTCTGACTCAAGTCCGGTAAGTCCAGGTCTGCAGCGCCGCATTCTGAATCGAGTTCAGGAATGATTTCTTTCTCAAAGTCCATGGCCCAAACGTCGGCCAGGCTTTTCATCTCCGCCGGGGTCGCGACTTTTTGCCAACTGTGCAGCATCTCGGAAGCATTGAATTTCAAGAATGAGTAAAGGACAGTCGATCGCGGGAGTAAATCGCGCGGGGCGGAGAGTTCGTTGGGATTAAAGCTCAAAAGGACCCTGGACCA
>DATANL010000101.1:0-4510 GCA_036266295.1 Pyrinomonadaceae bacterium
ATTTTTACTACCCCTGGTAAGTGATACGGGAGTTCGGTCGCCCTGTCAGGCTAGCGGGACTCTCGCCCAATGACCGGCAGTTGCAAAATACGAGGCATTGACTGCAACTGTTCCGGATACAATTAATGCGCGCTGTATACAACCATTCTGCCAAGTTGTCAATAGCAATGCTGAGCGCAAACAAGAGTGAGGCGAGAGAAAGAAGGTTTTAAAGCTCTATCTGTTGCAAGAAAATGACTGAATCATTCTGTAAAAGGCCATCAAAGATAGCTTCAGTTAACGGGGCATCAATTTCAATGATCGCCATCGCTTCTCCGCCGCGTTCGCGGCGACCGAGATGAAAGGCACTGATGTTGACGCCGCCGTCGCCGAGGACTGTGCCGACGCGACCGATCACGCCCGGCACATCACGATTGTGCATCACCAGCATGTATCCGCGCGGGACGGCCTCGATGCGAAAACCATTGATCCGGGTGATGCGGCCTTCGCGATAACCTTCGGCTGTGGTGAAGACTGAGCCGGATAACGTCTGCTCGCCTGCTGCTGACAAAACCGAGGTGCGAATCGCCGATGCCGCGTTCAAGCCGCGTGTGTAGGAAGTCGTGACCGCAATCCCCCGCTCTTCCGCGATCAGGAATGCATTGACTGCATTAACGCGCGCGCTGATGTCGCGCAACAAGCCGGCTAGGAATGCGCGCGTCACCGGCGCCGCGTCCAACTCGAGCAGCTCTCCCGCAAATTCCAGGTGCACTTCGCTAATCGCGCGGCTCGTCAATTGTGCGTGGAACCGGCCGAGGCTTTCAGCCAATGAAAGATAAGGTTGCAGCATTGCCAGCTGTTTGGGATCGATGGCGGGCAGGTTTACTGCGCCGCGCAGTGCTCCCGTCAGCAGAAAGTCCCGCATCTGTTCCGCCACGGTGAACGCCACACCTTCCTGCGCTTCAGTCGTCGACGCGCCGAGGTGCGGTGTGACGATGACTTCGTCCAATTGGACGAGCGGATGATCAGTGGGTGGCGGCTCGTGCGCGAACACATCAAGCGCCGCGCCGGCAACCTTGCCCGATTTGATCGCCTGATAGAGCGAGTCTTCGTCTATCAATCCGCCACGAGCACAGTTAATGATCCGCACGCCGTTCTTCATCTTTGCAAACGCATCTGTATTGATTATCCCGCGAGTCTCCGCGGTCAGCGGCGTATGAACCGTGAGAAAATCTGCGCGCGCCAGGACGTCGTCCATGGGTTGCAGTTCGATTTCGAGATCGCGGGCTGAATCAGCTACGACAAACGGATCGAAGGCGACGACCTTCATCCCTAAACCAGCCGCGCGCTTCGCCACCACCCGGCCGATGCGGCCCAGCCCGATCACGCCCAGCGTCTTGCCCTGTAGTTCGGTTCCGATGAAATTCTTTCGTTCCCATTTGCCCGATTTCAGACTGATATTGGCCTGCGGCACACGTCGAGCGAGCGCTACCAGCAAAGCGATGGTGTGTTCAGCGGTTGTGATTGTATTACCGTCGGGCGCATTCATGACCACGATGCCACGCGCGGTCGCCGCCGCGACGTCGATGTTGTCGACGCCTACGCCGGCGCGGCCGATCACCCGCAAGTTCTTCGCCGCATCGAGCAAATCGGAAGTGACCTTGGTTTCGCTCCGCACGATGAGGCCTTCACAATCGGCAATGGCTTTAATTAGTTCTTCAGCCGACAACTTGATGCGCTTTTCAAAGGCTAGTCCGGCGTCGCGCAACGGTTGCAGGCCGTTTTCGCTCACATCGTCGGCAACTAATATCCTAACGGTCATACAGGTTTCTAACTGAGCGTTCGTCTTGCTTACAAAAGTTCGGTATGGTAACAGTCTGACGAACCCTCAGTCGAGTTTGAGCCGAACTTCACTTCATTAATCACGAGGCACACTCTTATGGAGATCATTGTCTATCGCGAAGGCGCGGAAAAAATTGAAACAGGATTTACGGTTGAACAGCTTCCGGAATTGCTGAAGGATGAAAAGACGGTGATCTGGGTCGACATGGATAAGCCGACCGAGGCTGACGATCAAATCCTCCTGAACGTCTTTCGTTTTCATCCGCTCACGGTCGAGGACTGTCGCGAAACACGCAACTACCCAAAGGTCGAGGAATTTCCCGGTTATCTCTACTTCATCCTGCACGGCGTCCAAGCCGACACCAGCCCCGATCACTTCAACACCATCGAACTGGATGCGTTTATCGGATCCAATTACGTCATCACTTATCACCACGACGAGTTTCGCAGCATCAACAACGTGAAGAAGCTCTTGAGCACCAGCCCGGTGCTTTGTCAGCGTGGCGCGGCTTTCCTGATTCACCAGATTTTCGATCAGATTGTTGATTACTACTCGCCGGTGCTGGACGATTTCGACGAGCGCATCGCCAAGCTCGAAGACGACATCTTTACAATGAGCCGGCCGAACAAAGCGATCCTCGAAGAGATCATGGATTTAAAACGCGGCGTGCTGCGTCTGCGGCGCATCACCGGCCGCCAGCGCGAAGTAATTTTGCGCGCGAGCCGTGGAGAGTTTTCATTGATCCCCGCGCAGCTGCTGCCTTTCTATCGCGACATCTACGATCACATCATGCGCGTTACCGACATGGCTGAGAGCTATCGCGATTTGCTGAGCGGCGCGCTCGACGCATACATGTCGGTGGTCGGTAACCGCATGAACGAGATTATGAAGGTGCTGACTGTCTTTTCAGCGGTGATGCTGCCGTTGACTTTCATCGCCGGCGTCTACGGCATGAACTTCGACTACATCCCCGAGTTACACAAAGAGTATGGCTACTTTGTAGTTTGGGGCGTGATGTTAACGGTGGCCGTGGTGATGCTCACCATTTTCTGGCGTGCGGGATGGATCGGCAGCTCACGAAAAACCAAAGAGCCGCGATGACTGTCAGAGCAACCCGGAGGGCTGCCGCATGCGCCCCGCGTTGTCACATAACTTCATCAAGCTCGGAATCGCCTTCGCGCCCGCCGCCTTCGTCAGGCGATGGCACACTCGATTCTGGTTCACTGGCAGGAACTTCTTCTTCCGCTTCAATCTCGTCCAACGTGCGAGAGTCAGTCGCGTCGTCGCCTGCATCTTCCCGTTTGTCTTTTCCTGTGTCACTCATGCTTACCTCTCCCGTGCTAACCGCGCGCCGAAACTATCAAGAGATAGCCGGCGACCAAAACCGAATTGACAATGAGGGCGTAAATACCGGCGACCAGGTCGTCAGCCATGATGCCTAACCCCGATTCGAGTGCTTCGAACCGGCGAATCGGATACGGCTTCCAAATATCGAACAGCCGAAAAAGAATGAAGGCGCTCAAGACGCTCCACCAGGTCGGCAGCCAGAATGGTCCAGTCAACAGGGCAATCATCTGGCCGGCAACTTCGTCGATTACTACTGCGGAAGGATCTTTCCGCTGCATTAGCTTTTCCGCGCGCGTGGCCGCCCAGGTGCCGGCTACAGTCACCACGGAGATCACCAGCAGCATCGCAGCCATCTGCGGCGTGAAGATGTAGAGCAGATTCAGGTGACCGCGAACTGCGTTGGCTTCCAATATCCCATAAAGCCATCCCCAGATTGCCAGATAGAGTCCGACGCCAACCATCGCCCCCAGCGTTCCGGGCGCAATCGGAAAATAGCCGACGCCACACGTGGCGATGGCCAACGCCAGGTAATCGGCAACTGTCCGGCTACGTTTGTTCGGAGCGACCATCGATGACGATACTTCGACGGGAGGATTCATTTCATCGCTCGATTCTTTTGCGCTCATGGGCGAGAGGTTAATTTCGCTACTCAACGACGCGACCCAGCATATCGTAATCGAGTGCTTCTGTAAGCAGAACGTTGACCATTTCACCGGGACGCGGATCAAAATCTTCAGGCACGTCATTGATCAGCACGCAGCCATCAATGTCGGGCGCCTGCGTTTCCATCCGTCCCTGCCAAAGCAACTCGCTTTCGTTCGATTCACCTTCGAACATCACGCGCACAGTTTGGCCAATCATCGCCTGGTGCTTGCGTTTGGCGATTTTCGCTTGCTCTTTCATTAATCGATCGCGCCGCCGCTTCGCAATTTTCGGATCGACCTTGTCCGGTAGATCGAAAGCCGGCGTGCCTTCTTCGTCGGAATAGGTGAAGACTCCGACACGATCGAATTCAACGTTCTTCACCATGGTGAGCAGTTCGTCAAAGTCGCCTTCGGTCTCGCCGGGAAAGCCGGTGATGAAGGTCGTGCGCACTGCGATGCCGAGCACGCGTTTGCGTACTCGTTCGATCAGCCGTTCCAGCGACGCGCGATTGCCGCCGCGCTTCATCAGCTTCAAAACATTCTGCGAAGCATGCTGCAGAGGCATGTCGAGATACTTCACAGCCTTAGGTTCTTCGGCCAAGACGTCGAGAAAGCCGTCGCTGATGTGCGTCGGGTACGTGTACATCACCCGGACCCACTCAATGCCGTCGGTGTGCGCGAGCTCGCGCAGCAGATG
>DATANL010000102.1:0-3750 GCA_036266295.1 Pyrinomonadaceae bacterium
ATTTTTACGATCGCGTCCGCGCGAGGCAGAAGATCAAGCTGTCGCGCTGATGATCAAGCTGGCGCGTGAAACCGGTTGTCGCATTCACATTGTGCATCACTCTTCGGCCAACGCTTTAGAGATGTTGCGCCAGGCGAAATCTTCTGCACTGCCGCTCACCGTCGAAACATGCCCGCATTATTTGCATTTCGCTGCTGAAGACATTGCCGACGGCGCCACTGAATTCAAATGCTGCCCGCCGATTCGCGAGCGCGAGAATCGTGAACAGCTTTGGGAAGCTTTGCGCGACGGCACGATAGACTTTGTCGTTTCCGATCATTCGCCGTGCCCGCCCGAGATGAAACTACGCGAGCAGGGCGATTTCATGAAGGCGTGGGGCGGCATTTCCTCTCTGCAACTGCGGTTGCCGATTGTCTGGACCGAAGCGCGCGCGCGTGGCTTTACGATTGAGCAAATTATTCAGTGGCTTTGTGCGGGTCCGGCGCGCCAGGTTGGATTTGATGCGCGCAAGGGTTCGATCAAGCAAGGCGCCGACGCCGACATCGTGATCTGGAACCCGGACACCGAATTCCGCGTCGCGCCGGAAATGATTCATCATCGGCACAAACTCACGCCCTACGCCGGCGAAGTTTTGCAGGGGACGGTAGAAAAGACTTTTCTGCGGGGGCAGATGGTTTATGATGGCGGCGAATTTGGTTTCGAACGACTCGGGCGAAAAATTGTGCGGCAGTAACGTGTCAGAAGCCCGACGGTGAGCGAGGGCTAAGGAGTGAGAGTCGTCCGAACTGCTAAAGGAATCGTCGGGTTAAGCTGCCCTTCCTCACGGTCGGGCTTCTGATACTTTTAATATGGACTTCACAGAACTAGTTGATCTCGCTTCGGAACGTCTGGGCGCCGCGGTACTTTACGCCAACGATGATTTCTTTGCGCCGAAAGAGAACCTGCTGAAGCCGTCCGCGCCCGTTTTCATCGAAGGCAAGTACACCGACCTGGGCAAATGGATGGATGGCTGGGAATCGCGCCGCCGCCGCACGCCCGGATTCGATTGGTGCATAATCCGCCTCGGTCTGGCGGGCGTCATTCGCGGCGTGGTCGTCGATACGAGTCACTTCAAAGGCAATTATCCCGAGGCTTGTTCATTGGAAGCTGTGGCCATCGACGGTTTGCCGGCGACCGAACAACTGGCCAGCGACTCGCTTTCGTGGACCGAGATTCTGCCGCAATCAAACCTGAACGGTGATTCACAAAACCCTTTTGTGATCGGTAGTGATCAGCGTTGGACGCATCTGCGCTTCAGGATATTTCCCGACGGCGGCGTCGCCCGGCTGCGCGTGTACGGCGAAGTAACGCCGGATTGGGATCGCTTGCGCCGAATTGGCGGAGACATCGATCTCGCCGCGGTTGAGAATGGCGGCATGGTCCTGTCGTGCAGCGACATGTTCTTTGGCCATCGGCACAATCTCATCATGCCGGGTCGCGCGCTCGACATGAGCGACGGGTGGGAAACCAAACGCCGGCGCGGGCCGGGGCACGATTGGACGATCATACGGCTGGGCGCGCCGGGCAACGTTCGCCATCTGGAGATCGATACGTCCTGGTTCAAAGGAAATTTTCCGGACAGCTGCTCGCTGGAAGCTTGTCACGCGCCCGCGGCGACGGTCGAGAGATTGCAGGATCCAAAATTTGCCTGGAAGCCGGTGCTGGCTCGCACCAAACTACAGGCGCACACGCGGCACCTGTTCGACGAAGTGATGGATGCCGGCATCGCCTCACATGTGCGCTTCAACATTTTTCCCGATGGCGGAGTGAGCCGGCTGCGCGTTTATGGGACGCTTGAGTAGTGTGTCAGAAACCCGACCGTCAGGGAGGGCAACTTACAATTCGCTTAACTCCGAAGAAAGAGGCGCGGGTTGCCCTCCCTGACGGTCGGGCTTCTGACACAGACGGATGACACTCGAACATCTTAACCAACTGACGGCACCAGAAGCCGAGGCTGAGTTCCGGAAGTGTTGCGGCTCGCTCGCCTGGGCGAATGCAATGGCTGCCAGCCGTCCTTTTGAGAATGAAGAAGAGTTATTCGACAAGGCTGACGAGATTTCATCGTCTCTGACAAACGATGACTGGTTAGAGGCCTTTCGCGCCCATCCTAAGATCGGCGAAAAGAAAGCGGCCACGGCGCAGACGCAGCAGGAACAAAGTTGGTCCTCGCAGGAGCAGTCAGCGATGCATTCAGCATCAACGGACACAGTGTCCCGGCTGGCGCGCGGAAATCAGGACTATGAAGCGAAATTTGGATTCATATTCATTGTCTGCGCCAGCGGCAAGTCCCCTGACGAGATGCTCGCAATTCTGAATGACCGTCTCAGCAATAATGGGCAGACGGAATTCAAAGCGGCGGCGCAGGAACAACAAAAGATCACCCGCCTGCGCCTGGAGAAGTTGCTAAGTCGATGAGTGGCATCACCACGCACGTGCTTGATACTTCCCGCGGTCGTCCGGCGGCGGGCATCACCGTGACCCTTGAAATAGAGGCTGCCGGTGGGTGGACGGCCCTCGGCAAAGGGACCACCAACACTGATGGCAGAGTTATCGATCTGCTGGCTGGCGAGACCGAGTTTGCCGCCGGCGTCTATCGACTGGTCTTTGATACCGGGGCATATTTTGCCGCGCATGACATTCAAAGCTTCTATCCACAAGTCACCGTGGTTTTCAAAATCGAGGATGCAGGTCAGCATTATCATGTGCCGCTGCTGCTGAATCCTTTCGGCTATTCAACCTATCGCGGGAGTTGATTTGAAAGGGCTTCCAGGTTTTTGTTCCCTCTCCTCGTGGGAGAGGGTTAGGGTGAGGGTCTAGTGCCGTAACTTCGTCCCTCACCCCAGGCCCTCTCCCAGAGGGAGAGGGAGAGAAACTCCAAAAAATGATCAATCCAACCATCAGCGAATGGCTTAACTTCATCGCCCGCTGGGTGCACGTGTTTGCGGGCATCATGTGGGTCGGGACGACTTATTACTTCACCTGGCTCGACGCGCGTTTGAGCGAAGAAGAGAAGGCCGTGCTGAATACCGGGCAGGCTGCGCAGATCTGGATGGTGCACAGCGGCGGCTTCTATGTAGTCGAGAAACGCAAAGTGCCGGACGAGCTGTCGCGCAAGCTGCATTGGTTCAAATGGGAAGCCGGCACAACCTGGCTGAGCGGATTCGCGCTGCTGGTGATTGTTTACTACCTCGGCGGAGGCGCGCTCGTCGACCGTGACGTTTCAGAAATCAGCGTGGGCGCCGCGATTGGCGTGGGCATCGCGACCCTTGTCGTCGGTTGGTTGATTTATGACCTGCTGATGATCTCGCCCTTGGGCCGAAACGAAGTTTTGTTCGCCGTGATTGCCTACATCCTGATTGTCGCGACGGCGTTTGGGCTGACGCGGGTGTTGAGCGGACGCGCCGCTTATATCCATATCGGCGCAATGTTCGGAACAATTATGGCCGCGAATGTCTGGATGAGGATTCTGCCGGCGCAGCGCAAGATGATTGAGGCGATCAAGGCCGGCAATAAGCCGGATGAGCGACTGGCCGCGCAGGCGAAGTTGCGTTCAAAACAGAATACCTTCACCGCCGTGCCCGTAGTTTTCCTGATGATCAGCAATCATTTCGGGGCGTCGGTTACGGGTGGATATGACTGGATTCACATCGCGATCCTGGTTCCCGTCGGCTGGCTGGCGGCGAAGTTCATTCGGCGGGCGTAGTGTCAGAA
>DATANL010000103.1:0-6866 GCA_036266295.1 Pyrinomonadaceae bacterium
TTGGTCATCATTGGCGGCAGCCGCCGTCTCTCGTCAGGCGGGGATAATATGATAACCGTCCGACAGTTTCGAGACGTTCCTTCAATAGTCCGTATTTAGAGGCTACGATGCTTTTGAGGTTTAAGATTTACTCTTGTTTAGAGAAGCGCGTAACAACCGTACGCGTCATTTGATGAATGAAGAGGAACCACGTCTCTTCGCCGTCCTGAACGGGCGACGGGCTCACTTACGTAATCTGGTGACGGTGGCAATCGGAACCGGTATGAGACGGGGGGACCAACTTAATCTGCGATGGGAGAAGGTTGATTTCCAACGTGGCGTTATCTACGTGCCAAATTCAAAAACAGGCAAGAATACACGGTGCGAATGAACGAGGATGTGAAAGCCACGTTGCTTCGACTGCAGTTTGGACGTAGTCGCAGCGATTACGTCTTCGTCAATCGGAGAGTCACGTAAGCCTTACAAAGACCTCGCGAAAGCTTGCGAGTTAGCCACGATTGACGATCTGCATTGGCATGATTGCGGCATACGTTCGGAACGAGGCTCGCGGCGGCAGGTTGTAGCGAGGCTACGGTTGCGTCACTGATGGGCAACACCGATCCGGCGACCACGCGCCGGCACACGCACGCTACGGACAAGGCCAGACGAATTGCGGTTGAGGCCACGCGAGTGTTGCGCTTTCCGGTCTGCCACAACGCAAAAACGGCTGCCACAAGTGACAGCCGCAAGTGGTTGATTGTATTGGTCGGGACGGCGAGATTCGAACTCGCGACCTCACGCACCCCAAGCGTGCGCGCTACCAGGCTGCGCCACGTCCCGTCAAATTGATCTCAAGTATGGCTGTAAGGCGTTCTTTGTCAAACCGAGCGAAGTTATTTTTCGCGCGCTTTCGACCTTAGCTGCTCTAATTCAGCATCGCCCTGGTCAAGCAGATCCAAAATATCGCGAAGCTGACTGGCGATGCCCTGGAGCGACGCTCGCTGGTCGTCGGAGAGTTCGGGTTTCGATGGCGCCGGCGCCGACGCAAACCGCGCCGCCAGCGACGGCGGCGGCTGCAAACTGCGCATGTGCGCCTTGACCGGCGCCGGCCCGCCGTCACGGACCGGGCCACGCAACTCAGTCGCCAATTTTTTCTTCGCCCCGGCAATTGTGTACTGTTCGTCGTAAAGCAATTCCTTGATCCTCAAAGCCATCTCCACGTCTTTGCGGCGATAAGTCCGCTGACCCGCACGGTTTTTCTGCGGCGCCAGCATCGGAAACTCGGTCTCCCAATATCTCAGGACGTGCGCCTGGACTCCCGCTAATTCGCACACCTCGCCAATCTTGAAAAACAGTTTTTGAGGAATTGAAGTGGCGGGCTGGCTCATTATTGAAAGACGTGAACCGCGGCGGCGTTCGGCCGATTGGCGCTGCAGCTGGCGAGCGCAGGCGCATGGTACTGTGCAGCGAATCCAGTGTCAACAGTTACATTTAGCACCGGTTGCTTAAACTGCAAGATTAAACCCGCCGGCTGAGGTCCGCCGATTAATCCTTTACTTGAACCAGAGCCTTTTGTTTTACGACTCACGCGATAGACGCTTGCCGGGGTGCGGGATATAATCGCGCGTTATTAAGTCATAACCTTCGTCTCATCCTGAAAGGTCATTAACAATGTCAGCACCAGTCGCTGTTCCGTTCCGTCTCGCGCGGCGCTTGGACGATGTCGGATTCTCAGACATTGTGCAGATTCGCAATCGCGTCATGGAACTGCGCGCCAAAGGCGCCGCGGTTTACCAATTTGAAGGCGGCGAACCGTACCGGACAACTCCCGATTACATAAAGAGCGCCGTCGTAACTGCACTCGAAGAAAATAAGACGCGGTATGCGCCGTCATCGGGCATCGCCGAGTTGCGCCAGGCTATCGCCAGGAAGCTGCGTGAACGAAATAAGATTGACGCGGACGAGCAGAGCGTGCTGATAGTCAACGGCGGCATGCAAGGCTTGTTCGGCGCCTTTCAATCGACCGTTAATCCTGGCGACGACGTCTTGATCTTCTCGCCTTATTGGACGCCGATTAAGGATCTGGTCGCGCATTGCAGCGGCCGTTTAGTCCTGGTTCCAACGAGTGAAGCTCGGACCGAGGGAATCCGCGCCACCCTGGCTCGCTATGCGACCGACGCGACGCGCGTCATTTATTTCAACACCCCCACGAACCCTTCCGGGGTCGTGTTCACGCGCGCGGAAGCGAAAGAAGTCGCCTCGTTCGCCATTGAACGCGATTTGATCGTGATTGCCGACGAAGCCTATGAAGACCTGGTCTACGATGACGAACACGTCTCGATCGCTTCTTTGCCGCGAATGTTCGAACGCACCATTACTTCGTTCACTTTGTCGAAGTCCTATGCGATGACTGGCTGGCGCATCGGTTACGCGGTGGCAACCGAGCCGTGGATGACGGGACTCGCCAAATGCACACTCTATTCTTCGAACGGCGTCTCGACGCCAACCCAATGGGCCGCGCTCGCCGCGTTCACGACTTCGTCCGATTTCCTTGAAACTTCACGCGCGGCTTATCGCGAACGTCGCGATCTTCTGGTAGGCGGTTTGAATGAATTGGGATTTAGGTGCGATCCGCCGGCCGGCGCTTTCTACGCGTTCCCCGACGTGAGCAGCATCGCCGGCGACAGCCGTAAGGCCGCTGAGATCCTTCTGGACAAGGCCCAGGTCGCGACGGTTCCGGGTGCAGTCTTCGGCCCGCACGGCGAAGGTCACGTGCGTTTCTCGTTCTCGACGTCGATTGAGACTATTCGAGGTGGCCTGGAATCGATGCGGCGTAATTTGTAGTTTGCCACAGAGACACAGAGTTCCACAGAGACAAATAAAAATACGATTTGTAGCCGCGCCGCGATTTTCTCTTCGTGTTGGAGTTGTTTGATATTCTCTGTGCCTCCGTGTCTCTGTGGCAAAATTCAATGAACGAATTCGATTTCATCGAGCGCCTTCGCCAACAAGCAAACTCACGCAAGCATTCTCCGCGAATAATTAAAGGCATCGGCGATGACGGATCCGTGATTCGCCAGGCCCAGAATCGCGATTTAATCGTCACCACGGATATGCTCGTCGAAGGCGTCGACTTTCATGCCGGCGCAACTCCTGCCCGACTTCTGGGACACAAGGCCCTGGCGGTTTCTCTCTCAGACATAGCCGCGATGGGCGCACGTCCCTGCTGGTCATTTCTGTCGTTCGGTCTGCCGCGCGAGCGTTGGAAGACGGATTTCAAAGACGAATTCATCGAAGGCTATCTGGCGCTCGCAGATCACTTCGGCGTCACACTCTCAGGCGGTGACATCTCGGAATCTCCGGCCGGAATCGTGATTGACTCGATCCTGCTGGGCGAGGTCCAGTCCGGCGCCGCAGTTAATCGCTCCGGCACCCGCATCGGCGATCACATCTACGTAACCGGAAATCTCGGCGGCGCAGCAGCCGGGTTGAAACTGATCGAGAACGGCGCCCGCATCAGAAACCCGACCGTCAGGGAGGGTGCCATCGATTCTCCGCAAACCGACAACCCTGCCAGTCCACGCTCCGACGATGACGCCATCCAATCGCTCCTGCTTCGCCAGCTAAAACCGCAACCACGCGTCGGCTGGGGCATAGTTCTCGGCGAGCAGCAATTGGCAACCGCGATGATCGATCTGAGCGATGGTCTATCTTCCGACCTTCATCATCTCGGCCGCGAAAGTAACGCCGGCGCGACGATCGAGGCCGCAGCCATTCCGCTGGATGAAGACGTGCGCCGCCTCTGTGGCCGGCGCGCGCTTGATCCGCTGGCGCTCGCGCTGCATGGCGGCGAGGACTTTGAACTCTTATTCACGGTCGCGCCCGAAAAGATTTCGCAACTGCCGAAGAAGGTTGATGGGGTGGCGATCTCGCGCGTCGGCGAAATAACCGGCGATCGCTCGATTCGTATCAGAGAGAAATCACACGTGTGGGAGTTAGCGCCCGCAGGCTATACACATTTCGACACTTAGGGCTTCACACCCAACAGCGCTGGCATCAATTTCGATTTGTAAAAGAAGAGCGACCAGGCGGTCTTGGCTCCGGGCCGTCCTTTCGCATCGACCGCCCACACCCGCCAACGTCCGGGCTGCGTGCCGGGGAAAACAAATTCATATTTGGCGCCTTCAATTCCCGAAGGCGGCGGTGCGTTTCGCCAACGAGTCAGGGGCATGGTGCCTGTTTCGCACTTCCCACCGTCCGGCTTTTCCCATTCGCAAACTTCCACTTCCACGGTATAGCTCTTCGCGCCGGCCACGGGAGTCCACTCCGCCGTTAACGTGCGAGGATGTGGTGTGTCCCACAAGGTTAGGCCATCAACAGGAGCAATGATTTTCGGCGCCGGCAAAACATCCTTCTTACTATCAGTCGCTCTCTCCATTCCGACGATGATCTCCCTGGTCGCTTCAGGAGCAATCCGCATCACTTGCAAACCATCCTGATCGAGATCTTCTCCGTAAGCGTCTGCATAACCGTTGGCGCTGATCGTCAGCGTGAAAGGAGCGTCGGGGACGAAGGCGGAATGGACGCCGCGAGCGCTCACGCTCGACATTCGATGACAATACTTCGGCGCCTCGGTACGGCAGAGACTTATCATCACTTGTTTCATGGGCTCACGTGTCTGCATGTCGACTGCACGGATCACAAGCATTCCTTCCTTCGGTCCGAATTGGACAGTGGCGAACGGAGCCGGCTGATCGGCGACGACAGTGACGAGCGCCGCTTTCGCCGCGAAGGGATAATAGAATCTGTTGGCGGTACTCTGGTGGCGTTCCACCGGTTTCGTTGCCGAAACGAAGAACTCGCCCGTTTGATGGACCACCACCGAAAACTCACCCCGCTCATCCGATCTGCCAGTCGGCGTAACACCCTTCAGCGTCCACGTTGGACCTGCGGTTACCTGAGCCCCCACGACCGGATTGCCGTCGGCGTCGAGCACGCGCCCTTTCACAATGAGTTCAGGTTGTGCCGATTGAGCCGCCGCCAGAATGCTGATGGCAACGATCGCGAACGCGGCGAGAATTAACTTCGACATAAAGCCTCCGGTCGCATGGAATGGGTCAGGTGCGTCGGCGCGAAGCGGAATTATACTCTTGGTCAAATCCATTCCGGCAATCACAACTGAGGTTACGCTCATGGGCTTTGCGCCTCTTGTATTTGCCCGGCGTCCAGTGCGAATATCCTCATCGTCCGCATCTCTCTGTTATGTTAGGGACGACATAGATCGTGAATCTCGAAACTCCGGACACTTGCGATGAAACGACTGCTAACCCAACCTGTGCACCGGCTGTTCGGGCGCTTCGGCTACGAGATCGCCCGTAAGCAACCCATGTCGTCCGACGAGTTTCCGCCGGACTTCACTCCAGAAGAAATCGCGCACTATCAGGCCGTCGAGCCGTACACCCTGACCGGTCCACTTCGCACGGTATCACTGACGCGCGCCATCGAGTACGTAGTGCGCCACCGGATACCCGGCGACATCGTCGAGTGCGGCGTGTGGAAAGGCGGCAGTATGATGGCCGCGGCCCGCGAGCTGCTGCGCCTGAAGGAAGCGCGTCAATTGTGGCTCTTCGATACGTTCACCGGGATGTCCGCGCCGACCGCTGAAGACGTTTCGGTCTGCAACATTAGCGCGGACGAGGACTATAAAGGCACTTATCTAAGCGTCGGCCTGGATCAGGTCCGTAGCGCCGTGCTCAGCACGGGCTACCCGCAGGAGCAGGTTCGTTTCGTCGAAGGCAAGGTCGAAGACACCATTCCGGCCCAGTGCCCTGAGCAGATTGCCCTGCTCCGCCTCGACACCGACTGGTATGAATCCACGCGCCACGAGCTGATCCACCTCTTCCCGCGCCTGGTGCGCGGCGGGGTACTCATCATCGACGATTACGGCCATTGGGAGGGCGCGCGAAAGGCGAGCGACGAGTACTTCGCCGCGAACAACATCCAAATTCTGCTGAACCGCATCGACTTCAGCGCCCGCATAGCGGTCAAGCTTTGACGCACTGCCGGCCTTCGATAATGCGCTGCCGAACAAAGTAGATTGCCGCGTCGACTTGACGTGGGGAGGGTAGGCGACAGCCTTGCAATTGGTCCGACCTAGTCGCCTGAGGATGGTCCAACATGCGACAGTAATCGAGTTGACTGGCACAGTTCACTTCCCTATCCTCCCTTTCAATGCTGCGCATCCACAACACGCTCTCAGGCCAAATCGAAGAATTTCGCCCGCTCAATGAAGATGAAGTCAGGTTCTATTACTGCGGACCGACGGTTTGGGATTTTGGGCATATTGGAAATTTTCGCTCGGCGATTGCCGCCGATGTCATTCGTCGCTATCTGAAATTCAAAGGATATCGAGTGACGCAAGTGATGAACCTGACTGACGTCGATGACCGCATCATCACGAAAGCGCAGGAGCAGCACAAGACGCTCGATGATTACACCGCGAAGTACATCGAAGCCTTTTGGGAAGATTTCGATGCGCTCGGTTGCGAACGTCCCGAGGTGGCGCCGCGGGCGACGCAGCACATCGACGAGATGGCCGACATCATCGATAAGCTCGAGCAGAACAATCACGCGTATCGTTCGGACGGCTCGATTTACTATCGCATCACTTCGTTTCCGCAGTACGGGAAGCTTTCGAAGATCAACTTCGCCGGCAACATCGCAGGCGGCAGCGACCGCGTCGATACCGACAAGTACGAAAAGGAAGATGCGCGCGACTTCGCGCTGTGGAAAGCGACGAAAGTGGACGAACCCGGTTGGGAGACGCCAATTGGACGGGGCCGCCCCGGTTGGCATATCGAATGTTCGGCGATGTCGATGAAGTATCT
>DATANL010000104.1:0-7118 GCA_036266295.1 Pyrinomonadaceae bacterium
CGCTCGACATGCTGATCGATGATGCGCCGCACCTGTTCACGATCGAACAAGCCGCGCGAGAGTGCCTTCTCGGACAAAAGCGTTTCACGCAGAAATGCTTGCAGACGGCCGCGGAACCAGTGTCCGATGGGAACGCCAAAGCCCATCTTGGCGCGCGTGAGATTTTCTTCCGGCACAAATTTTTTGAGCACTTGCTTGAGCAGGTACTTGGTCGTCATGCCGCGTAACTTCAAATGCTCAGGCAAGGTGGCCGCGAATTCCATCAAGTGATGATCGAGAAACGGCGAGCGCGCTTCCAAAGACACCGCCATGCTGGCAATGTCCATCTTCACCAGCAGGTCGTTTGGCAGATAAGTCATCGTGTCAGTCAGCAATGAGGCATCGACGATGCCCGCGCCGTTGGCCTTCGCGAACCAGGGCTCAATAAATGCAATTGTCGAGAACGATGCGGTCGTCTGGCGGAAGTCTGCCGAATACAAGTTCAGCTTCGCTTGTTCGTCGAAGGCGCTGATCCACATCAAGTATCTCTGCACCGGACTTAGCGAGGCGGCTCTTAGAAAGCGTTGCGCCTTGCGCACCGGGTTCTTGTGCGATTGCGCTTGCGGCAGCGCGTTCGAAACGTTGCGGATAACGTTGTTGCGGATGGCGGCCGGCAGCAGCTTTACATAACGCTGGGCCAAATTCATCGCAGCGTAACGCTGATAGCCGGCGAAACATTCGTCCCCGCCGTCGCCATTCAGCGCGACGGTGACGTGTTTCCGCGTCTCGCGCGAAACGTAATAGCTGGGAATCGCGGACGAGTCGGCGTAAGGCTCGCCGTAATGTTCGACGAGCGTGGGCAGAATCTCCATCGCGTCGGGCTTGACGATAAATTCATAATGCTCGGTGCCCACGTGCTCAGCCACGCGTCGCGCATGATGCAGCTCGCTGAAATCCTGCTCTTCAAAACCGACCGAGAACGTCTTTACCTTCTCGGAAGATTCCTGGGCCATCAACGCGACCACGGCGCTGGAGTCGATGCCGCCGGAAAGAAACGCGCCCAGTGGCACTTCGGACATCAAACGGATGCGCACCGACTCGCGCAGTAACTCGACCACGCGTTCGCCCGCTTCCGCTTCGCTGATCGCGATCTTCTTTGAGAAATCGATCTGCCAGTAACGTTCGAGCTTGATCTCTCCGTTCTTCCACAATAACCAATGACCGGGCTCGAGTTTGGAGATTGAGCTGAAAGCCGTCAGCGGCGCCGGCACGCAAATGAACGAGAGGTAATGATGAATGGCTTCGTAATTGACGTCGCGGCTGAGCTGCGGATGCTCGAGTAACGCCATGAACTCGGAACCAAAAATGAAATCGCCGCCGGCCTGCGCGTACAGCAGCGGCTTCTTGCCGACGCGATCGCGCGCGAGAAACAGCGACTTGTCGCGCTCGTCCCAAATGGCGAAAGCGAACATGCCGCGCAGGTATTTGGGGCAATCGACGCCATATTCGTCGTAAGCGTGCACGATCGCCTCGGTGTCGCTGTCGGTATAAAACCGGTGACCACGGCCTTCGAGTTCCTTGCGCAGCTCGCGATAGTTGTAGATTTCGCCGTTGAAAACGATCCACCGCGTCTTGTCGGCATTGTGAATCGGCTGCTGGCCGCTTTTCAGATCGATGATGGCGAGTCTGCGCATCGCGAGACCGACGCCGTCGTTGAGATAAAAGCCGTCTTCGTCCGGACCGCGATGATGGATCGCCGCGTTCATCTTCGCGAGCAAATCGCGATCGACTGGCGCGCCATCACGACGAACGATGCCTGTAATTCCGCACATTATTGTTCTGGGGTGGCCACCTGTAACGAGTTGTGTTTGCTAATTGCCAAAGCTTGACGCGCGGTAAACCGGTAAACGTGAATGACTATTAGTTTATCTGCGTCTATATTAGCGGACGGCCAACAAACCGCGCAAAGCACTGCTGAATGAAAGCCTGAAATTGGGGCCCGATTGCTATCCAGATGACCATTCACGATTTGAAAGGCAGGATTAAGCGCAGGCCGCAGTCCGCGCTGGCGGCCGCCGCCGTCTTTCACCTCATGGTCGTCGTAGGCGTCTTTGCGATAGGCCGATCAGGCGTGATGCCGCGGCAATTCGATCGTGACGGCATTGGTGATTTTGCCAGCGACGGCCACATCCACAAGCCCATCATGGACTCGCTGGTCGACCTGTTGAAGCAGGGACAAATCGGCTCGTGGGCCAGGAGTGACGAAACTGTACACGTCAAAGTATTTTCACTCGCGGCGGTGGTGACCGAGCCTTTGTTCGGCAGCAACATCCTGACGATCGAGCCGGTGAACTTACTCTGTTATCTCGGCATTCTGCTGCTCACCTTTACGCTGGCAAAGATGATCGCCGGACTGCGGGCAGCCTGGGTGGCCACCTTGATTGTCGCCCTGTGGCCGTCGTTACTTTTGCACACCACGCAATTTCTGCGCGACCCATTGGTCCTCGTCGCGGTGCTGACGCTGATGACGCTGCTGGTGCGCGCGCTTAAAGCAGAGTTGAATTGGCGAGACGCGACAGTGAGCGTAGTGACGGGCGCGGCCGCGATTTATCTCGCGTGGCATGTACGACCGGAAATGTGGCTGGTGATTGCGGCTATTATCTTCGTCTCGCCTTTGTTGCTGCTGCTTAAGTTCGTCGTGACGCGGAAAGTCCTCGGGATAAATTTGTTGACGATGGCTCTACTCGCGGTGCTTTCGATCGCCATGCCCAGGGCCTCGAAGAGCAGCGTGAATCAACCGTTGTCCACCGCCGCTGTCGCGGAAACGGCGGCTCCCGCTCCGCCGGCCATCTGGCAGTCAGTCGCGGCCGCGCGAAAGAAGTTTGTCATCTTCAGCGGCGGCGCAGGTTCGATAATCGATGAAACGGTCCTCTTCAATTCGACCTCGGACATCGTCAGGTATGTCCCGCGTGCACTCGAGATCGGTTATTTCGCTCCGTTCCCCACGCTATGGCTCACTGAAGGAGGCAAAGTCGGAAGCGTGGGCAGAATCGTCAGCGGTTTCGAGATGTTGTTGACCTATCTGTTCGAAGCGCTCGGTTGCTTCTTTGTCTGGAAGACCAGGACGCGGTTCAGTTCCTGGCTATTGGTCCTCGCAACTGTTTTTGGAATGCTCGCCCTCGGGTTGGTAGTCACGAACGTGGGAACTCTTTATCGCATGCGTTACCCCTTTTGGATTTTAATTGTGATCATGGCGGCGCCGGTTCTGGTTGCGAAACAATTGGGGTGGTTCTCTGCGAGTCGTGCTAATCACCGGCCCGATTCGGCTGTCGCCGTGCGGACGGGTTCATCTGCTCGCACGAAACCCAACGCGATCAAATGATCAAGGATCAGGCGAGCGTTCTGTTCGGCGCTTTGAGTAACGGTGTCGAGCGTTATCTCGGGCGCGAGCGGTGGTTCGTATGGATCGTCGATGCCGGTGAAGTCCCTGATCTCACCGCGCCGCGCCTTCTCATACATGCCTTTGGTGTCTCGTCGTTCACAGACGTCGAGCGGCGTGTCGACGAAGACCTCGATAAAATGATCTGCGCCGATCATGTTGCGCACCTCGTTGCGCGTCGCCCGATAAGGGCTGACCGACGCGCAGATGACCAGGCCACCGTGACGCACGATTTCGGCAGCGACAAAACCAATGCGCCGAATATTGATGTCGCGATCCTCTTTGCTGAAGCCCAGTCCCCTGGACAGATTCGTGCGCACCACATCACCGTCGAGCAGGGTCGCGCGACGACCACGTTCCAGAGCCAGCACGATCAGAACCTCAGCGGTAGTTGATTTTCCCGCGCCACTCAACCCCGTGAACCACACGCACACACCCTGTTGGTGAATAGGCGGATGGGTCTCCGCCAGAATCTCAGCCACCTGCGGTCGCGTAAACCACGAAGGCAGTGGCTTGCCCTGGTTCATGTACTCCTCTCTGACGCGAGTGCCGGAGAGAGAAATGGTGGCTGTGTCGTCCGCGATTTTCGAAACCTCTTCGTATCTGTCCTCCTGGGGCAAGTAGACCAAATCGCGAAAAGGTACGACCCCGACTTTCAGCTCCTCACTAAACCGCTGGACTAATTCCTGCGCTTCGTACGGTCCATAGAAAGGTTTTCCCGTCGAGTCCAAACCTGGACTCGCGTGGTCGCGTCCGATGATGATGTGGTTGGCTCCGAAGTTACGACGAATCAAAGCGTGCCAGAGCGCTTCGCGCGGTCCGGCTAAACGCATCGCCAGCGGCAACAACGCGAGCAAAACCCGATCAGCCTCATAATAGTTCGCCGCGAACGCCTTATAAGTACGAACGCGAGTGTAGTGGTCGATGTCGCCCGGCTTGGTAAGTCCGACTACCGGATGCAGCAATAGCAGGCCATCGGTTTCCTGAAGGGTGCGGCGCGTCAGCTCTTCATGCGCGCGATGAAGTGGATTGCGAGTTTGAAACGCGACCACGTTCTGATGAGGTGACACAGCCAGCGCCTGTCTTGTCTCTGCCGGCGTGAGTCTCAATTCCTGAAAATCGTAATGCCGCGGAAGCTGCAAGACTTGCAGCCGGCCACTGATATTAAATTCTCCCCAACGATCCATTTCGGCGACGGTCGGATGACGCATATCGACAGTGTGGTATACGCTGCGGGCCTCACGGTCGCGATCCCACTCGTAGATCTCTTCCACCGTCATCACTGCCAGCAGGTCGTTCTTCGAATCGCGGAGAGCTATTTCCTGATCAAGCCGCAAGCTTTCGTTCGAACTTACCGGCAAGGTAATTGGAACCGGGAAAAGATGTCCGCTCGTCAGGCGCATTTCATCGAGCACGCGACCGTAGTCCTGCTCACCCATGAATCGATCGATCGGTGAGAACGCGCCCGTCGCCAGTAACTCAAAATCGCAGATCGAGCGCTCAGATAACTGTATTGATGGCAGACCGACGGCGCGGGCGCGCAGGGCCTCGCCTTCCTCGTTTGCGACCACGAGGTTAATTAATTTGCCGCCATACGCGGGAATCAAATCAGGTTGAGACAACTCTCGAGTCTCTTTTCCAATCGGCCTAACCTGGAAATTTGAGAATGCCGACAAAGTCTGCATGACGGGCAGCACAAGCTCAAGTCCAGCGTGCGCTCGCCCTGCGCGCGCGAATTCTCTTCACCGCTCATTTGAAACGCCGCGCAATAACATGATTGAATGACTCGCCTCGAGCAGAAGTGTTTGCGCGATCGCGAAAGCCATTTTAGTTCGACCAAAGATCTTGTAAGCCCACGACAGACAAAACTCTGTTTTGTTCAAATTAGGTCTCACACTCGCAGCACTCGCCATCTGCAACGCCGTGCTCGCGATTCTGATGCCGTGGTACATCGTCACCCGGCTGGGCATCGGCATTGCGACCGATGCCTTCTTTGTGTCCGGCGCGTTGCCGCAGTTGATCTTCATGGTCGCCAGTTTTTCGCTCACCCAGGTTTTGGTGCCACTGCTGGCGACGGAAAGTGGAGATGATTTTCGGCGCGACGCCTGGGCATTGTTTCTGGGAGTCACCGCCATCTTCTCGATCATTGCGGCAATCCTATTCGTGACGGCGCCGTATTGGGTTTCGCTTGTCGTCCCTGGCTTTTCGATCGAGGCGATGCAATTGGCGACCACGCTGAGCCGCATTCAACTGCTGACGATGATTGGCAACGCGGTGATCATCGTGCTTTGGTCCACATATTACGCCCGCCAACAGTTCCTCTGGACCGAGCTTTCGTCCGTGATTGCCAACGCCATCGTTCTGCTACTTCTTTTTTGGACGCTGCCCCGATTCGGAATCGTCAGCGCCGCGTGGTTATCAGCCCTAAGTCTCGGCCTGAAAGTCATGATGCTGCTGCCGGGCTTGGGCCGTTGGGCCCCCCCCCGCTGGGACTCGTACGTCATCAAAGAATCGTGGTCCCGCGTTAAGCCTTTTCTCCTGGGCCAAACCTACGCGAAATCAGATCCGCTCATCGATCGATTTCTAACGTCGCTCACGGTGGCGGGTAATCTGTCCCTGCTCTATATCGGCCAGCAGGTTTATTCATCTGTCAATCTGATTATGACTAAGGCGATATCGGCGCCGTCAATACCGCCGCTGGCGATTGCGGCCAAGAACGCCGACTGGGAGAGCTTTCGACGCATTTACCGGCATCGCGTGCTCTGGACATTGGCGGCCACGGCCGCGGCGACGCTTGCGCTGTTCGCGGTGGGCGAACCTTTGTTGCGCCAGATGATTGGACACGGCGGAATCACCGGCAAAAACGTTCATCAATTGTGGTTGATCCTGGTGGCGCTCTCAGGAGTTTTGATTGGTGGTACGTCAGGCCAGGTAATCTCGAGCGCGTTTTATGCGATTGGCGACACGCGCACGCCGACGATGCTCTTCATCATCACTTACACTATTTACATTCCGACCAAGATCGTGGCGTTTCTGAAGTACGGCTTGCTGGGGCTGGCGGCGGTGACGAGCATTCACCTGACGCTCAATTTCTTGTTACAACTCGTGATATTGGAGCGGACGCTCGCAGCGCCCGCGACGATTGTCGAAGCGCCATGATTTTTATCCGACTGCCGGTATCTGGTCCTTAGCTGGCTGAGGGCGCTGCCGCCGACGCGCGACTGCTTCACGTTCGAGTTCCTTCTTATGCCGTCGAGCTGCCCGTCTTTCCTTAAGCAAAACAAAACCGACGCCGACAAAGATAAAATAGAACACCAGCAACTGCGCCCGCTGCCGGTAAGCTGTGCCGACATTACCCTGAACGATCGAATAGGTAAGCGTCAGCAGACTGGTGAAAATCATAATCGGCGCAATTTCGCGGATACGATGTTTGAGCGTAAACCATAAGCCCAGCACCAGCAGCGGAATGGCTAACCACCATACGATCATCTCAGGCAAGGTCAACATCTGTCGCAACGAACCAAACTGCCACGGAAAGGGCGCCAGTAATAGATAAGTAAAGCCGATTGGAATCGCAGTGATGGCGCCCGAGGTGGTGGAGACGTCGATGTCTTTGCCAAATCCCGACTCGGCTGATCGCGAAGCATCCAAACGCATCCGCTGTATCTGATCGGCATTGCCATAGGCTTCCAATTGTTGC
>DATANL010000105.1:0-3006 GCA_036266295.1 Pyrinomonadaceae bacterium
AGCGTCATCTGTTCGAGATGCATAAAACCCACGACCACGTCGGCGACCTGGACGCCGGTGTTGTCGATGTAGTTCTGCACTTCGACACGATTACCGGCCGCCTGCAAAATACGCACGAACGTATCGCCAATCACGGAGTTACGTACGTGACCGATGTGCGCGGCCTTGTTGGGGTTGACGCTGGTATGCTCAACCATCAACTTTCGATTTTGGGCGGAGTGTTGGTTGATTTGATCGCCGGCCGCCAGACCCGTTAAAAGCGTCGCGCGATCAAAAAAGACGTTGAGGTAACCGGCGCCGGCAACTTCGACGCGATTGACGGCCTCAATCGATTCCAGTCGAGGTTTCAACAGTTCAGCGAGACTGCGCGGCGCCCGCTTCTCACCGGTCTTTTGCTTAAGCTGCTTGGCGAGTTCGAACGCGACCGGAAAAGCCAAATCCCCGAATTCTGTTTTTGGCGGCACCTCGATCGCGATCTGTTCGAGATCGACGTCGAACAGTTCGCGCGCGGACTCAACAATCGCATCGCGTATTTTGTTTTGAAGATCGATTAGGTTCACTGTGATAAATGTGTCGGCCGTGCGAGCGGACTTGGTTTGCTTCTCGGGGTGTCGGTCATTGACCCAGCCTCCCCCAAGGTCACGCTTCTGACACCACGAGCAAACGGGTATTCTAATGAATCGATTCCAAATCGCGAAATTGCGAGCGGTTTGCGTGCTTTGTTACCATCCTCGAACCGGATGCGTTTAGACGCCGCAGTTGTGCGGCAGCGGGCGGCGGAAGTGTCCGCCGCTAAACGATCGTCATCTGGAAAGAATTGCGTTTTCTATGCAAGTTGTCTCTGAAGGATCGCTGCTGCGCGAAAGAATGCGCGAGGCGCAAAGCGTGCTCGTCTTAACCGGCGCGGGCGTGTCGGCAGAGTCAGGCGTGCCCACGTTTCGCGGTGGCGGCAACACGGATGTGTGGAAGGGAATGCCGTTTGACGTAATCTCGTCAGCGGGCATGCTGCAGCGAGATTTGCCTGCCGTGTGGGAATGGTTCAATTACCGGCGGAATCTTTTGACAACGTTGCAGCCGAACGCTGCGCATCGAACAATCGCGAGCTGGCAGGAGCGCTTCTCAGATCTTTCGCTGGTGACTCAGAACATCGACGGCTTGCATCAAGCGGCCGGTTCGCGCGACGTGATTGAGTTACATGGCAACATCTGGCGCGCGCGCTGCTTCGACTGTGACGCGCGCTACGATCTCAAGGAGATCAGAACCGACGACGACGTGCCGTCGTGTTTTGACTGTGGCGGCAACCTGCGGCCCGATGTGGTTCTGTTCGGCGAGATGCTCCCGCCGGGAGCGTTCGAACGGGCCGCCGACGCCGCGCAACGCTGCGATGTCTGTTTCATCGTGGGGACCTCGGCCGTCGTTTATCCGGCCGCGTCAATTCCCGAGATTGCCCGCGCGAACGGCGCATACCTGGTGGAGGTGAATCCGGAGGTCACGCCGCTTTCGGATCTATGCGATGAAGTACTGACGGGAAAGGCAGGTGAGATACTGCCGCGACTGGGGGCTTGGGGATAGGGTGTCGACGATGAGTGATGAGTGATGAGTGGTGAGAGGACGTGCTCCGGGAATGGATTACTCATCATGCACGCCGCTCACCGGCCTTGGTGCAAAAGTCCTTTTTTGACGTCCGCGGAGCGGACTGAGTGGAAATAGCCCAGCGCTTTAGCGCTGGGGTGCTCCGCCATATGACGGGGGAGTCCGCAAGCGGACGACTGATAACTTGTCAATTAGGAAAGCGCTAGGGCTCAGCCGTTCGTTTCACGGACTTCGGCCTTTATGCCAACCGACCCCCACCGATGAATCGGTGGGCTATTATCATTCGTCGGCTTCGCCGACTTTTGCAGCAAAGCCCCGCTCATCCAACCCCGATTTAGGGCGTAGGCGAGAAGTCATGAGTGATGAGATAAGAGGACGTGCTTTCAAAGTAATGGATACTCATCATGTTCACCCTACGCCCTACACCGTTCACCCAACACCCTTTATCATCCAGACGTTTCTGTCTCTAGTCACCATTTACGATTCACGAGCATGAAAACCCTTTACTTCGATTGTTTCGCCGGCTGTAGCGGTGACATGATTCTCGGCGCGCTGGTTGACGCGGGAGTCGACGCGCGCGCGCTGGTCGATCAACTGCAGTTGCTTGGCGTGCACGGCTGGCAGATCGACTTTGAAAAAGTTGATCGCTCGGGGATCGGTTCCACTTATGCGCGCGTGCAAACCGCGCATGAGCACGCGCATCGGCATTTGAGCGATATCCTGAAAATCATCTATCAGTCTCAGCTCAAACAAAGCGTCAAAGACCGCGCGGCACTCATCTTTTCGCGACTGGCGGAAGCCGAGGCGCGCGTGCACAACCAGCCGGTTGAGAAGATTCATTTTCACGAGGTGGGCGCCATCGATGCGATCATCGACGTCTGCGGCGCGGCGACCGGTTTTGATCTGTTGGGGATTGAGAGTTTTATCTCTTCGCCCTTGCGCGTGGGTTTTGGTATGGCGCAGATGGCCCACGGGCGTTTTCCGATTCCGCCGCCGGCCGTTGCCGAATTGCTGAGAGATAAACCCATCTACGCGGGCGATATCGAAGGCGAATTTGTGACGCCGACCGGCGCCGCGATTATCACGTCTGTCTGCGACCGATTTGAAAGCGTGCCCGCGATGAAGATTGGAAGCACGGGCTACGGCGCGGGCACGCGAAATCCAAAAGGCTTCCCGAACGCGTTGCGAGTGCTGGTCGGAGAAACCCAAGCGACTTCGCCGAGCGACGAAACGCTTTTGATGATTGAAACGAACATCGACGACATGTCGCCGCAGATTTTTGGTTACGTGATTGAACGGGCCTTCGAGTTGGGCGCACTCGACTGTTATTTGACGCAGACGCAGATGAAGAAGAACCGCCCCGGCATGCTGCTGTCGATCTTATGCCGGCCGGCTGAACGCGAGAAATTCCTC
>DATANL010000106.1:0-3684 GCA_036266295.1 Pyrinomonadaceae bacterium
TATTCGATGGGCTTTCCGCTGCATTCCGAGGACTCGTGCAACGCCATCGGTCAGGCTTACTACGGGCCGGTGATTTTGATCACAGACGCGCTCTCCTACAGCACCACAGACATTTTTGCCGCGGGCTTTCAGGACAATAAGGTTGGCTACATTCTCGGCACCAGTGACAACACCGGGGCCGGTGGTGCGAACAAGTGGACCTACGACGAACTGGTCAAAGCTTTAGGGCGTGAGGGCAAGACCAGGTTCCCCGCGCTGCCAAACCAGGCTTCGTTCGATTTGGCGCTGCGCCGCAGTGTCCGCGTCGGAGAAAACGAAGGCCGGCCGCTGGAAGAGCTGGGGGTGACGCCCGATCGCCGCCACTACATGACCCGCAAGGATCTGATGAGACAAAATTCAGATCTCGTTAGGCATGCCGCGCAAATTTTGGCGACCCAGCCGTGCTACGGTCTTTCAGTGCAGGCCGGAAAAGGTAAGAACCGAACCCTGCGCGTTAGCGCCACTTCAAAGGTGCGGCCGCGCGACCAGCGTAAAAGAATCGCTCGGGTCGAGATCCTGATCGATGGCCGGTCGCGTAAGTCGCTCAACGCCCGGAACGGAAAGTTGTCGCCGACTAACGTCGTTATCGGTAAATCGCGAAAGTTCGACTGGCAGGTCCAGGCTTTTGATTATGACGACAAACTCGTGGCCATCGCTCGACGTCAGCGTTAGCTTTGCACGACAAACTGACGTGATATGCTTTTCCCAATGCAAACAACAAGAAAACTCTTCACCGTCGTTGTTGATTGAAGAATGGCGGATGAAGTGAAAATAACCTGCCAGGTGAACGGCCAGACCCGCACCGTCGAAGCCTTTCCGATGCAGCGCCTGCTCGACGTGCTGCGCGAGCAAATGAACCTGACCGGAACCAAAGAGGGTTGCGGCGAAGGCGAGTGCGGCGCGTGCAGCGTCCTGATCGATGGGCAGTTAGTGAATAGTTGTCTCGTGCCGGTGGCCCAGGTCGAAGGATGCTCGATAAAAACGATCGAAGGTATTGCCATCAGCGAGACGCAACTGCACGCCGTGCAGCAAGCCTTCATCGAATGCGGCGGTGCGCAGTGCGGTATCTGCACGCCGGGAATGGTAATCGCAGCCGTTAGTCTGCTGGAAAAGAATCCACATCCGGACGAGTCGGGGATTCGTGAAGGACTCGCGGGCAATCTCTGCCGCTGCACGGGCTATATGAAGATTTTCGAGTCCGTAGTGCGAGCCTGTGAGCGGCCGTAAAAAACGAATCGAGACGGCGAACCAAATCAAATGAGAGCCTACGTCCCCGCCTATCAACTCGCCTCACCTGCAAATCTGGATGAGGCTCTCGACCTGCTCGCGGCAGGCGACGGCGCGTGGAAACCATTCGCGGGCGGCACCGATCTCATGGTATTGCTCGAAGCCGGCAAGCTGCCGCACCGCAATTACGTCAACATCTGGAACTTGAAAGAGCTGCGCGGAATTGAAGTCAGCGATGCGACCGTGACTTTGAGGGCGCTGACTACTTATAGCGATGTGCAGGCGCACCCGGTATTGCGCGAAGAGTTTCCCATGCTCTGCCAGGCCGCGAAGGAGACGGGCGGGATCGCGATTCAGAATCGCGGCACGATTGGCGGCAACATCGCCAATGCTTCACCCGCGGCCGATTCACCGCCGGCCTTACTTGCTTATGAAGCGGAACTCGAACTGATCTCCAGGTCCGGGACGAGAAGAATTCCGTATGCCAAATTCCATCGCGGTTATAAACAAATGGATCTGCGCGCGGACGAGTTGTTGACCGCGATTCATCTGCCGCGTCACCGGCAGACGCGCATGCATTACTACCGCAAAGTCGGGACGCGTAAGGCCCAGGCGATTTCAAAGGTCTGCTTTGCCGGGGTGGCTGAAGTCGCGAACCACACGATCACGCGCGTGCGGATCGCCCTCGGCAGCGTGGCGCCCATTCCGATTCGTTGTGAAAAGACCGAAGCGGCGCTCAATCAACAGCCGCTGAACGATGAAACCATCAAACTTGGCGTGGCGACATTGGCGAATGAAATCGCACCCATCGACGACATTCGCTCGACGCGCGATTATCGTCTACGTGTCTCATTAAATCTGCTACAGGACTTTCTGCAGCGAGGCCAATAAACATTCGCAGATTTCGCAAATACGCGTACCCGTCCAACTGGGTTACAATCGCGCCTCCACTCTGCATGAAGGTTATCGCGCCCTCAGCGAAGCGTTGTTCTTTGGCTGCGATTGCGGCGCTGCTTCTTTTTTCGTGCGCACACTCTCAGACACTCAAAGAACCCGTTAATCTGCTGGTACTCGGCGATTCGATTTCGTGGGGCCAGGGTCTGCGCGACGATCATAAAGCGTCTTACCTGGTGAAGCTTTGGTTGGAGCAGCAGACCGGTCGCGAAGTTCGACAGAGCATGCAGGCGCATTCCGGCGCTGTTATCGGTCCCGGCGAAAGCTCTACAGATCCGGCGGCCCGCGATCTGGCGCTGCAACTCGATGGCGAATTAAGCCGTGCCGAGCCGACCATCAATGATCAGGTCGATTATGCGGTGAAAGCTTTTGGCAACCCGGCGCGCGTTGACCTCGTGGTCGTCAACGGTTGCATCAACGATGTCGATTCCCGCCGTTTGTTGAATGCCGCTTACACTCCCGATCACATCGTGGAACTTGCGCAGGCGAAGTGCGGCCCGCCGGTCGAGGCCCTGCTGCGGCGCATCGCGAGCACGTTCACATCCGCTCACGTGATCATAATTGGCTACTATCCCATCCTCACCGACAAGACCGCCAGCGATTTATTTATGCGCGCGTTGGCCAAGCGGTTCTATTCACCGGAGCCCAACGCCCCCAGGATGAACGATAAGGCGTTGCGCGCGCGCCTGATCGCAAACTCGCGTGAGTGGTATCACACTTCGAATCAATCGCTGTCGGCAGCGGCGCGCAAGGTCGACGCTGAGCTGGCCGTCGCGGGCTCGAACCGGCATGTGCTGTTCGCCGACCCCGCGTATCGCCCCGAGAATGCCTTTGCCGCGAAGCAAACGCGGCTGTGGGGCTTTGACGCGACCTGGCTGAGAAAGATGCTGGTAGTCTTCACTTTGGGCCGCGTGCAGTTGCGATCGAATGACGAGCTGAGAAGTTACCGCGGTGACTTGTGCCAGAAGTCTATCAGCAAGCCGCCCAACGAAACGCCGGCACAGAAGGCCTCGCGCGAAGACCGTTTGATGCGGTGCCGGCTGGCAGCCGTGGCCCATCCTAACCGTAAAGGCGCGGCCATGTACGCCGACGCCATCGGCAATTTGCTGAAGCCTTTGATTGGCGAGGCCGGGTGGCTGCCGCGAACCGGAACGGTGGGACAATCGCGCGGGCAGTAACCAGAGGCTTTGCCCAAAAAGTCGGCGAAGCCGACGACTGAAAATAGCCCACCGATTTATCGGTGGGGACCAGCGCGATCACAAGCGACAGTCCGTGAAACGGACGGCTGATCCGCACTGCGTTGCCTGCGGAGGACTTATCAGTCGTCCGCTTGTATGTTTCACCTCAAGCAAGTTAGAAATGCCGATTAGAATCGGCAGCAGGGTGCAACAGATCGTTATCCGCCAGGTAGCCTAAGAGCCCGACGCGAAGCTTTGATCGTTGCACCCGTTTTCCAAACCCGAA